>JBOGHQ010000166.1:0-20478 GCA_050744785.1 Acidimicrobiales bacterium
GGCCGGCACCCCGCTGGCCAGCACCGGCCTCACCGCGCCACTGGTCCCGGCCATGGTCATGGTCATCCTGGCCCTCGTCAGCCGCCGGGCCGCCCACCGGCGACGGGCAGGACCGCTCGCCGGGCCATGATCCCGGTCGCCGACCGCCCCCGGACCGAGGACCTCGCCGCCGTCCCGGTACCGCTCGGCATCACACCCGTCGACACCGCCGCGCCGGTGGCGGCCCGGCGGCGGCCGCGATGGGTCGCCATCGTCACCTACGCGATCACGGTCTTCGCTCTGCTCAGCTTCAACTTCGCCCTCCCCCGCCTCATGCCGGGCGACCCCATCGACGCCCTCCTGGCCTTTGGATCCCCCAATTACGTGGTGGACGACGACACCCGGGCCGAGCTGGCCGCCTACTACGACCTCGACGAGCCGGTGATCGCCCAGTTCGGCGATTACCTGGGAGGGCTGGCCCAGGGCGACCTGGGTGTCTCCATCGTCACCAACACCCCCGTGACCGAGGAGCTGGTGCCCCGGCTGGGCTGGTCGGCCCTCCTCGTGGTGACGTCCGTCCTCCTTTCGGTGCTGATCGGCCTGCCGCTGGGCGTCCACTCGGGCTGGAAGCGGGGCCAGCCCGTCGACCGCCGACTGCTCACCTTCTTCCTGTCGCTGCAGAACCTGCCGGTGTACTTCGTGGGGGCCGTCGTCCTCATCGCCTTCTCGGCCCAGCTGGGCCTGTTCCCCCTCGGCGGGGCCACGACCCCGTTCAACGACTACGGCGGGCTGCGCGCCGTGCTGGACGTAGCCCACCACCTCGCCCTTCCGGCCCTGCTCATGGCGCTGGACTTCGCCACCTACGAGTACCTGGTCATGCGCTCGTCCATGGTGGGCGAGCTCGGATCGGATTACCTGCTCGGCGCCCGGGCCAAGGGCTTCTTGGAGCGACGGCTCAAGTACCGCTACGCCGGGCGCAACGCCCTCCTCCCCGTCGTCACGGTGGTGGGGCTGCAGTTCAGCATGGCGGTGACCGCCATCATCTTCGTGGAGCGGATCTTTTCCTATCCCGGCATCGGCAGCTACATGGTCGAGGCCATCGGCACGCGGGACTACCCGGCCATACAGGGGTGCTTCCTGGTCCTCACCCTCACCGTGGTCACCACCAACCTGCTGGTCGACCTGCTCTACCGCCGCCTCGACCCCAGGACGGCGGCGTGATCGCCAGCCTCCGCCCCGCCTGGCGGGCCTCCCCCCTGCTGGTGGTGGGCATGGCCATCGTCGTGCTCATCGCAGTCGTGGCCGCGCTGGCGCCGTGGCTGGCGCCCTACGACCCGAAGGCCACCACCGGCGACTCGTTCGAGAGCCCGTCGGGCTCCCACTGGCTCGGCACCAACGACGCCGGCGCCGACCTGCTGTCCCGGCTGATCTGGGGCGCCCGGAACACCCTCATCGTGGCAGGCGGCGCCACCGTCGTGGTCCTGGTGATCGGCATCGCCGTCGGGGTCACCGCCGGCCTGCGGGGCGGCATGGTCGACGTCGTGCTCATGCGCCTGGTCGACGTGTTCCTCGCCTTGCCGCTCCTGCCCCTGCTCATCTTCATCGCCGCCCTGGCCGGGCCCAGCCAGAGGCTGTCGATCCTCATGATCGGCCTGTTCGCCTGGCCCCAAACGGCCCGCCTCACCCGCAGCCAGACGTTGAGCCTCCGGGCCCGCGGCTACGTCGACAGCGCCCGCGGGTTCGGCGCCGGACCGGTCCATGTCATGCGCCGCCATCTTCTCCCCGCCCTCGGTCCCATCATCGCCGGGAACCTCGTCTACGTCGCCGGGCTGGCCGTCACCATCGAAGCGGGCCTGGCCTTCATCGGGCTGGCCGACCCGGTGGCGGTCAGCTGGGGCGCTGAGCTCAACCGTGCCCTCGACCACTCACAGACCTACAGCGGGTCGGTTTGGCTGTGGTGGCTTCTCCCTCCCGGCCTGGCCGTCAGCCTGGCCATTCTCGGCTTCACCTTCGTCGGCGTCGGGATGGAGCCGCGGTTCAACCCTCGCTGGAGCAGCGTGCGATGAGGAGGCCGGTCATGGTCGAACACCCCCGGGGGCGCAGGACGTCGGGCCTGGTCCTCAGCCGCCGGGCCTTCCTCAAGGGCGTGGCGGGGGTGGCCGGAGCGGCAATGCTGGGCGGCTGCACGGACGACAGCCCGAGCTCCGCCGACGGACGGCCTACCGTCCGGGTCGAGGCGTGGACGGACCTCGGCTACCCGACGCCGTTCACCTACACGGCCGGGCCCGGCTACTGGCGCATGAGCCTGCTCTTCGACACCCTGCTCTGGCCCGACTCCTCCGGTGAGCAGCTGCCGTGGCTGGCCTCTTCATACCGGGCGTCCGGTGACGGGCTGGTCTACGCCCTGGACCTGCGAGAGCTCACGTGGGACGACGGACGACCGGTCGGCGCCGCCGACGTGGCCTTCACCTACGAGTACTACACCTCGCAGACCTTCACCCCGCTGCTGGTGGGCGTCCCCAAGAAGGTGGCCGACGTGGTGGTGACGGGTGAGCGCTCGGTGGAGTTCCGGCTGGAGCGGCCGGATGCCACGTTCCTCCAGCAGGTCCTCGGGACCATGCCCATCGTGCCGGAGCACGTCTGGTCCAAGATCGACGATCCCATGGGCGTCTCGGGCAAGGACGTGCTGGTCAGCACCGGGGCCTACACCCTCCAGTCGCGAAACGTGGCGCAGGGCATCGAGGCCTACGAGGCCAAGGCCCGCTTCTTCCTGGGCCATCCCTACGTGCGGCGCATCGAGATGCTGCCCGTCGACTCCCCCATGACCGCCCTGCGCATCGGGGACCTCGACGCCGCCACGACGCCCGCCGAGGGGGTGCGGGACGACATCCTGGACCACTTCCGTGACAACCCCGAGTTCGGGATCATCAGCCGCGAGACCGGCTTCGCCTTCCCCCTCTTCTTCAACATGGACCGGGGCGGCGCCCTCGCCGACCTGCGCTTCCGACGGGCCTGCCTGCACGCCATCGACCGGAACGACATGGTGCAGCGCCTCCTCACCGGCAACGGTGTGCCCGGCAGCCAGGGCTGGCTGCCCCCGTCGCACCCGTACTTCAACCCCGATGTGCGCACCTATCCCTACGATCCGGTGGAGGCGGAGCGGCTCCTCGACGAGGCCGGGTACCGGCGGCCCAAACCCGACAGCATGCGCACCAACCCCGGCGGCACCAAGCTGCAGTACAAGCTCTTCATCCCGAACGTGGTGCCCATCGCCCTGGCCGAGCTCACCGCCAACAGCCTGCGCGAGGTCGGCATCGACATCGACCTCCAGCGCATCGACCTGGTGCGCCTGTTCGGCACCAAGCTGCAGGCCAGCTTCGACCTGCTCATCACCTCCTACCCGGGGCCGTCCGGCATCGGGCCCAGCGGCGACCCTGAGATCCTTCGCGGCGTTTACCACTCCAAGCCGCCCAACCCGTTCCACAAGGCCACGGGCTACGCCAACGCGGAGGTGGACCAGTTGCTCGACGCCCAGGTCCACACCCTCGACGTGGAGGAGCGCAAGCGCATGGTGGGGCGGGTCCAGCAGATCGTGGCCGAGGACCTCCCGGTGGCCATGCTCTACTACACGACCTTCTTCCATGTGTTCCGCAAGAGCGTGTTCGATCAGTGGTACTACACGCCGGGTGGCTTCGGGCCCGGCATCCCCGACGTGTTCAATAAGCATCCCTACATCACCGGACAGCGCACCGGGCTGGCCGTACGGAAGCCGGTGACGGCGTGAGATCCGGCCGGATTCACGGCTGGCGCCGCGGGGCCGTGGTCGCCGCCCTCATCGTCGCCGGCATCCTGCCCTGGACGGCAGGGCCGGCAGGGGCCGGCGCCCAGGTGACCCACCTCAACGGCAGCGCCTACGGCGCCTTCGTCAAGGTCGGCCTCTTCGGGGGGCCGCCCGGCCAGGTGGGCGCCGACCCGGTGGTGGTCCTGCCCGCCTCGGGTGAGCGCCAGACCAAGTCACTGCCGAAGCTGATCGGCCAGTTCGGGCCGGCCACCGTCTTCGGCGGCCAGTACGAGGACCCCGGCATGAACCCGTCGGGGAAGCTGACCGTCACCACCGAGGGCAAGACCGGACCGGGCGGCTTCGTCACCAGCACGGCCGAGGTCGTCAACATCGGCCCCGGCCCCATGATCGCCGACAAGATGACCAGCACCTGCCGGGCCGACGAGAGCGGCGTCACCGGCTCGGCCACCATCACCGAGGGCATCGTCGAGACGTCCTACGACGTGGAGACGCAGGAGCCGAAGACCAAGGTCGAGGTGCCGGCGAAGCCGGCGCCGAACACGGCCTTCGAGGGCATGCTCGACCACATCGGCGACCGATTCCGCATCGTCTACAACGAGCAGGTGGTGGAAGGCGACACGATCATCGTGCGCGCCGCCCACATGTACCTCCTGGGCGACATCGCGGTGGGCGACATGATCGTGGGCCAGACCGTCTGTGGCCTCTCGCCCGACGCCGACGGCTCCACCGCGCCACCCACCACCGCGCCGGGCAGTGCCGGCCCGGCCACCAGCTTGCCGCCCGTCCCTACCGAGCCGGAAGGCGAGACCGAGGCAGCGGCCAGCGCTTCGGACGACGACGACGACAGCGGGGGCGTGCCTGTGGCGGTCCCGATCGTGGGCGGGACGGCCGCCGCAGCACTCGCCGCGGCCTTCATCGTCCGCAGGCGCCGGGCCGATGAGGAGCCACCGACCCTGGAGGCTGGGCCCGAGCCGGGACCAGGGCCGTAGGGCTCAGCCCGCCGTCGACGGGGACGTCGGGCCCGGTCCGCCCCCGGCACGGAACTCGGAGGCCATGCCCTGGAGGGCGTGGGACTCGTCGTCGTCGGGATCGGTGGCGAAGCAGACGAAGGCGTAGCGCTGCCCCGGCACCAGGTCCACGGCATAGGTGCCCGGCTCACCTGGATTGCGGGGCGGGATGCCGGCGAACTGGCCCACCGCGGCGCGCTCCCCGCCCCGGAGCTGCTCCATGATCGGCGGGATGTTGTCGCTCAGCAGGATCAGGTCGGGCTGGTGGACGAGCCTGCCCTCGTTCTCGAACCGGAACACGACCCGTCCGCTGGGCACCGGCGTCGGGTAGTCGAAGAGGTACTCGGTCATCCGCACCGTCACCACCGGTGGCCCGGCCGGGAGGGGGGCACCGCCGGAACCCGAGGCGCTACAGCCCGCGCCCCCGAGCACCAGGAGGAGCGCAGGGCCGAGGCGGGAACGACGCAGAGGCCGGCTCATGATGGCTGTTCCTCGCCCACCGGCGTGGCCCGGCGGGGCCGGGCAGCCACGACCAGCAGCACCAGCCCGGCCGCCAGCAGGCCGCCGCCGACCACCCTTGCCCACACTGGGCCCGACCCTTCGGGGAACGTCACCGTGGCCGAGAACAGGTCCTGCGAGGTGCCACTCCTGGAGTTGCGGGTGTCGGTCCACGCCGCCACCGCCTCGCCGTCGGTCGACAGCAGTCCCATGCGAGAGCCGAACTCCACCAGGCCCTGCGCCGAGGTGTTGGTGTAGCGCTGGCCCACCCGGGTGGTGGACGGGTCGGTGGTCAGCAGCCGGTTGGGCGTGAAGGTGGCCGCCCCGTCGGTGGAGTAGGTATAGAAGACCTGGTTCAGCACGTTGTCGGCGTCGTTGCGGCGATCGTAGAACACAGCGTCCAGCCGGCCATCGGGCGCCAGCCCGAGCCGGGGCTGGTACTGCGCCCGTCCGTTGCCAGCGCCGTCGTCGTTGAGCCGCCGCAGCTCGCCCCACGTGCCACCGCCGTCGCTGGAGCACCGCAGGAGAGCATCGGGATCGCCGTTGCGGGCGTCGGTCCACGCTGCGCAGATCCGGCCGTCGCCGGCCACCAGAGACGGTGCCGGCATGGTGAAGATGAGGATGACCCGCTCATCGGGCACGATGCCGTCGTCGACGGCGATCGGGTCCCCGAACCGCCGCCCGCCGTCAGAGGACGTGGCCAGCCGGATGCCCCAGGTCCGCTCCCACGTCGGGCCCTCGAGCCCCTGGTAGTCCCGGACGTCGTCCTGGAGGTCGTAGAACGCCACGTGCACGTCGCCACTGGGCCCGAGGGTCAACGCCGGTGCCACCACCCGCTCGGCACCGGCACCGGCGACGGTCACCGGGCCCGAGAAGGTGCGGCCGCCGTCATCGGAGTAGGCAGCCTGGATGGGGTTGGGCCCGGCGTTGAAGCCGCCGAGCGGCGGGTCGGTGCCGGCGTGCAGCCAGACCAGGTGGAGCCGGTCCCGGTCCCCGTCCATGGCCATGCGGACGGCGTAGTTTCGTGGGCCCAGCACCCGGCGCGGTTCGCTGAAGGTACGGGCCCGGTCGGCGGAGGTCGACAGGAACGCCCCCATGGGCTGGTTCCCTGCGCCCTCCAGGCCCACGAACAGGTAGTACAGGGTCCCGTCGGCGTCGAAGGCGACCTCGGGGGCGTAGCACTTCTCGGCTCCCTCGGGCAGCTTCGGCACCGGATTGGACGGCTCCCAGGTGCGGCCCCCGTCCCCCGAGACCTGGAGGGCACAGCTGAAGTCCGGAGCGTCCAGCCGGTTCGCCATCACGACGAAGCGGCCCTCGGTGGGATCGGCTAGCAGGATGGGCGAGTTGTTGGCGTAGCCCCGCCCCAGGTCCATGGCCGTGGCGGGGAACTCCGATCCGACCACGGGCCCGCCTCGGTCGCCCTCGGTTAGCAGCCCGGCGAGCAGCGCGCCGCCAATGGCCACCACGACCAGGCCTGCGGCGAGGACACCAAGACGCGCCACCACCGCCCTCATGCGAGGGCGGTGGTGGGCATGCGTGCGATTCGGTGCGGCAACCTCCCTAGATGATGGAGATCGGCACCAGGTTCACGTCGGGCGGGCCACCGGCGGGGTTCCGGCCCGGGCCAGTACGGCGTACCGCGATGCCGGCTGCGTTCTTGGGGCCGTTCGTGGCGGCGAAGGCGGGGATCCTGAGGCTGGCCGAACCGGAGCCGCCGGCCACCGTCATGGTGCCCATGAGCACACCCCGATCGACGGGGGAGTCGCTGAAGAAGCAGCTGCCCGCGTCGAGGGGGTAGACCCGAAAGCCCCACTCGCCGTTCTTCTGCTGGAACACCTTACCGTCGCAGTAGTTCACCTCGTAGGTGCCGTCGCCGGGCGTGTTGGCCCGGCCCGGGATGACCGTGGTGCCGCCCAGATCGGGGATCGGGTTGCACTCCGAGGCCGGCCCGTAGGCGATGTTGACCAGCGGGCGGTCGCGGAAATTGGTGGTACGCGGCGCCGTCGCCCCGTTCGTCGGCGGCACGCAGTACATGTTGAACGGCGGATGGGTGCCGTTGCCGATGGCCACCGACGTCCCGCCGTTGGTGCCGGTGACCTCCAAGCGGCCGATCATCTGCACGCAGGCGGAAGCCACACTGGCGCAGGCCAAGACGATCGCCACGGCAAAGAACCCCGCCGTCGCCGCGCCGCGCCGTTGTCGTCCACTTCGCATTCGTGTTCCCCCTCTCGTGCCAGCGACCCCCACGGGTCGCGGTATGGCGGAAAAGGTTTCACATTTAGGGCAGACACACAACCCCTTGTGCCCGAAATTCCCAATAGCTATATGCGGGCAGCACTTACCTCGGGGGACAATATTGCCCTAAGGTGGCCGCTATTCCCAGCTGCCCGGTGGGGGTGGTGTGGGCTTTCGGGGGATTCGACGGAAAGGCGAACAAATGACCTCTCAATTGACACGTACCAGCGGTGCGTCCCGGCGGCGGCGGCTCGGGGCCGGCCTGGCGGGGGCGGTGATGATCGCCGGCGCGGCCTCGGCTTCGATCGGGGCCGGGCCGTCGAGCGCCGTGGTTCCCGGCGACAACGGGCTGATCACGTTCGAGTCCAACCGGGGCGGCGACAACGACATCTACGTGATGAACTCCGACGGGACCATCGAGGTCAACCTCACCAAGCACCCCGCCAACGACGTGTACCCGGTCTGGTCGCCCGACGGCACGCAGATCCTCTTCGCCAGCGACCGGCACCAGCCCGGGAACCTCGACGTCTATGTGATGAACGTCGACGGCTCAGGGGCCACCCAGCTGACCAACTCACCGGGCGAGGACCGTGGGGCCAGCTACTCCAGCGACGGCGAGCTCATCGTGTTCCACAGCGCCCGGAACCGGACGCCCACCTCCCACGCTTTCGACCTGTTCACCATGAACGCGGACGGCAGCAACCAGCAGCTGTTCTTCCCCAACGCCTCCGCCGCCTACGTCTGCGGTGACAGCACGAGCGGGACGATCGTCTTCAACAGCAGCGGGAACCCGACGGGCGGGAACCCGAGCGGCGACTTCGAGATCTTCACCATCAGCATCACCGGTGACCTCAGCACTCTGGAGCAGCTCACCGACAACACGGTGCTGGACAGCGGCCCGAAGTGGTCGCCGGGCTGCTCCGCCATCTCGTGGAACTCGCTGGACGCCGGCAGCAGCCTCGACGTCTGGCGCATGGATGCCAATGGCGACAACAAGGTGAACCTGACCCAGGCGCCCGGTGTCTTCGACGCCTTCTCGGCGTGGTCGCCCGACGGTGAGGAGATCGTCTTCACGAGCAACCGTGAGGTCAACTTCGAGATCTTCAAGATGTCGTCGGCCGACGGCAGCGGCGTCACCAAGCTCACCTTCACCAAGAAGGGCCAGGCCAACCTGCGAGGCGACTGGGGCACGGCGCCCGATCGCCAGATCCCGCCGGAGGACAAGGACCAGTGCAAGAACAACGGGTGGACCGACTTCACTACACCGACGTTCGCCGACCAGGGAGCGTGCATCGACTACGTGAACGCGCTCTGAGCGACCTTCACGTCGGGACCGACCTCGGGGGGCGGGCAACCGCCCCCCGGGTCGCGTCTTAGCTGAAGGGCAGGCTGTTGACCCGCTCCCCGATGGCTCGCCCCTGGGCTGCCCCTCGCATGATCGCCGACCGGTAGTGAATGCCGCCGTACAGCCGGGAGATGGACGCCTCGGCCGCGGCCGCCTCGAACGACGAGAAGCGGCGTGGGCTCAAGCCGTGGTCGTCGTGGGTGTGGTCCACAAAGGCAAGCCATCCGAACAGGTCGGTGAGCACTGTGGCCGCCGCCGAGGACTGGACCGAGTGGCCCGAGGTGTACTCCGGGAAGGGCGGCGTCACCAGCGGCATGGCGGCGCCGAAGCCGGGGTCGATGTGGTCGTTGATGTACGTGATCGGCCGCAGGACGTTGTAGGTGAACTTCACCTTCCAACAGCAGATGAAGGCATCGGTGATGGCGATGCCCACCTTGGCGATCCCCTCGGCGGCCGTGGCCAGTGATGCGTCCGTCAGGGCGAGCGCCTGGGCCAGGATGGACATCGCATGCCCCCCGGGCGTGGCCGTAATGCCCGGATCGTCAGCCCAGAAGCGGGCGATGGTGCGCTGCTCGTCGCTCAGGCCGTTGACCGTGTCGTACACCTCCATGGCCTCGGCGTAGCAGGCCGAGCCGGGATCGGTCGAGAAGGGGATGGGCGGCCCGGGGTGCCCGAGATCGGCGTCGGCAGCGGCGAAGGGGCGGTTCGCGCCCCACCGGGGCTGCATGGCGCGCTGGAACGCGGGCGGGGTGGGCCGCCACAGACCGGGCCCGGTGGGCGGGACGTAGTCGGCCGGGAAGTTGCGGTTGTAGCCCTCGTGGCCGCCGTCGGATCGTGACCACTCGAACACCGCAGCCGACACGGCTCGGCCCCGCTCGACGGACCGGGTGACAACGCCTCTCGGTGTACCGGCCGCGAAGTGGGCGGCCCACTCGGCCTCGAGGGCGTCCACCGCCGCCAGCTGGGCGGCTGGGGCAGACGGGAACAGCAGCCGCACGATGTGGGCCAGCGCCGCGTTGGCGACTGCCCCCCAGTCGTAGGCGGCATCCCGGGCCGGGGGGAGTGACGGCGCCAACCCGGTGAGGACGCCCCCGAGGTTCCGGTGGTCGGGCATGCCCGGGACCACTGCCTCGTACAGCGCCACGCCGGCGTACCCGAAGGCCCGCGACGCGACCGGCGGCGTGAACCCGGGCGTGGCCCGCACCAGGCTGCGGGCCATCCCGATCCATGCAACGACAACCGCCCCGTCCTCGTCGTGGGGGGTGACCCTGGGCGGGGCGGCCGCCGCCCACGCCAGCCGGAACGGGGCAGTGGCCGCGGCGCCGGCCGCGCCGGCGACCGCACCGAGGAACGTTCTCCGCCTCATATACGACCCAGAACTACGAGATGCAGGCTTGGCTGGCGGTGCCAAAGGTGTTGCTGGCCCAGACATTCGCGTCGCAGCTCGGATTGGCGTCGTTGAGATCGAAGAGGGAGGCGGCGGCGCGGGCGTTGCCGGTGGCCGTGTTGGTGAGGATGTCGTTGCTCGTGGCCCCGAGGCCAACGATGATCCCGTTGCCGGCATTGTCCGCCACGGAGTTGCTCTGGATGACCGTGTCCGTCGGCCCGGGGAACACGCGGATCCCGTCGCCGGGCCGGGCACCGAGGTGGCCAAAGCCGTTGGCGGTGACCGCATTTCCGATGATGCGGTTCCCGTTGTTGAGGCTCGGTCCTCCGGGGGTGACGACTCCACGGAAGACGGCGATCCCGTCCAGCGTGCTCCCGGTCACGGTGTTGCCCTGCACCAGGTTGTTGGCCGCGCCCGGCCCCTCGATCCGGATCCCGTCGTTGCCGGTCGCAGGGACGCCGTTGCTGGTCACCACGTTGGAGAGGATCTCGTTGTCCTCGGTGACGCCGAGCAAACTGACGCCGCTGAACGGGCCGTTGTTGGTGACGTTGTTGTTCTGGACGGTGTTCCCGGACGAGTCAGAGATCAGGATCCCGTCGCCGAAGTCGCTCCGAGCCCCACCCTGGTTGAAGTTGGCGGTGAGGTTCTCCACCAGGTTCGCTGACCCACCGTCGATGACGACCCCGGCGTCGAACTGGGCCACCGTGCCATTGCGGATGGTGACGCCAGTGTGGCTCGGCACGGCGATGCCGATGCCGTCGCCGGTCCTGCTCTTCCCGAAGACGCGGTGACCCCCGAGATCGAGCGTGATGTCGTTGGCACCGATGATGAGACCGCCCCTCACGCACGGCCCGATGTCGGCGGTGAGGGTCACATCCGAAGTGATCGTGGATCCGCAGCCGATAACGCCGGGCTTTGCCGCCGACGCGGGCGAGACGACGATCAGCGACGTGAGGACAACGAGAGCCGCGACGACGGTGGTGCGCAGGCGATGACGATGGTTCTGCATTGAGTCCCTCCCCGAGACCTGACGTGGGTAGCGGGCAGGCACGAACGCGCCGCTAGTGCCGCGCGTCCGAGCCGCTGCATCCCCCAGCCCTTGCTGGCGCTAATGCTCGCGCCTCATGAGTCCTCGGGCAACAACCTGATGCCAATATTTCGGCAAACAGGTCTGAAAAATAGGTCACGCCTCGAGCACCACGGCGATGCCCTGCCCCACCCCGATGCACATGGTGGCCAGGCCCCAGCCGCCCCCGCGCCGGCGCAGCTCCCAGGCCAGGGTGGTGGGGATGCGGGCACCCGATGCGCCGACGGCGTGGCCCAGGGCGATGCCGCCCCCGTTCACGTTCACGATCTCAGGGTCGAGGTCGGGCCAGTGGCCCAGGCAGGCCAAGGCCTGAGCGGCGAAGGCCTCGTTGAGCTCGACCGCGGCCAGGTCACCCCACCCGATGCCGGCTCGCTTGAGGGCCCGCTCGGCAGCATCGATGGGCCCGAGGCCGTACAGCGGCGGGTCCAGGGCGGTGACGGCCCGCGCCGCGACGCGGGCCAGGGGCTCCCGCCCCAGCCTCCCGGCCACCTCCTCGCCGGCCAGCAGCAGGGCCGCGGCGCCGTCGTTCAGGGGCGACGAGTTGCCCGCCGTCACGGTGCCGCCGGAGCGGAAGGCGGGTGGGAGGCGGCCCAGCGCGTCCAGCGAGGTGCCGGGGCGGATGGACTCGTCGCGCCGGACCGAGGTGCCCGGCATCCCCACGACCTCCTCGCCGAAGCGGCCCTCGTCCCACGCATGCACCGCCTTGCGGTGGCTGGCCAGGGCGAAGCGGTCCTGGGCCTCCCTCGTGATGCCGTGGCGCTCGGCCAGCAGCTCGGCTCCCTCGCCAAGCGAGATCGTCCACGCCGCCGGCATGGCCGGGTTCACCATCCGCCAGCCCAGGGTTGTGGAGTGAAGGGTCTCCGGCGCCTGCGGGAAGCGCTCCTCCGGCTTGAGCACGACCCACGGTGCCCGCGTCATCGACTCCGCCCCCCCGGCCACACAGATCGCGGCGTCCCCCACCGCGATGGCCCGGCTGGCGGCCAGCACCGCCTCCAGGCCCGACCCGCACAGGCGGTTCACGGTGGCCCCGGGAACGCTGGTGGGCAGGCCGGCCAGCAGCACCGCCATCCGGGCCACGTTGCGGTTGTCCTCGCCGGCGCCGTTGGAGGCACCGAGGTAGACGTCGTCGATGTGCCCCGGGTCCAGGCCCGGCACCCTCGCCACCAGCTGGCGCAGGGCGGTGGCGGCCAGGTCGTCGGGCCGCACCGAGGCGTAGCCGCCGCCGTAGCGCCCGACCGGCAACCAGACCGCGTCGATGATGAAGGACTCGCCCATGGCACCGACAAGTCTGGCGCGCCCTCAGTTCGTGCTCAGGACGAGGCGACCACCCGGCCCTCGTCGAGGACGACGACCGGATCAGCCCGGCCCAGGGCGTAGACGCGGTGGCTCACGATGAGGGCAGTGCGGAAGCCGCCCCGCTCAAGCGCTCCCAGACGCGGTGCGGTCCGCCGCCGGACCGGTCCGTCGAAATATGGCGGCACGTCCAAGCCGGCTGGCACGGCGGCGCCTCGGGAGCGACCATGGCCCGGTGGCGTTCGCGGAGGGGTCCTGGCTCAAGTCGCGGCCGGGCGACACACTGGCTGCCCCGCCGCTGACGCTGCGGCGCTTCCACCCGGACCACGCCGCCGCCCTCACTGCCGCGATCATCGACAGCCTGACCCACCTCAGCCCCTGGATGGCGTGGGCCGTCCCGCCGGTCACCCTGGAGGGGCAGGTACTGATCCTGCGGCAGGCCGCGGGCCGCTTCCAGGCCGGCACCGACTTCGGGTTCCTCATGTTCTCGCCCGATGGCGAGGTGGTGGGCGCCTCAGGGCTGCATGCCCGCCGGGGCCCGGGCGCCCTCGAGATCGGCTACTGGGTCCGGGCCGGCCACACCCGGGAGGGCTACGCCACCACCGCCACCGGCCGGCTGGTCGAGGAGGCATTCAAGATGCCGGAGGTGCACCGGCTGGAGATCCGCTGCGACGAGGCCAACGTGGCCAGCGCCGGCGTCGCCCGCCGTGTCGGCTTCGAACTGGTCCGGGTGGAAGACCGCCAGCCGCGAACTTCGGGCGAGACCCACCGTGAGCTGGTGTGGGAGCGGGCCCGACCCCCATCCGGGCCGTGTCCACGGCGCACCGTCGCGCACCAGGGCGACCAGGGCGCAAGCGGCCTTCGCTAGTAGGCCCTGAACTGGGCTGGCAGGCCCAAGAACGGTCGGGCAACCAACGTCGAGCAGCAGGTCCAGTCCTGCCTGGCTCCGGCGAACTTCCGGGCTGGGCATCCGGATTCCGGATGCCCAGCCCGCGAGAAGGAGACTGTCGCCCGATCCTTGCCGCCCGACAAGACCGGGTCCAGCGACGCGGCCTGAGTCTGGAAGGCTCGCCTGCCGTGCGACGCCGGCCATGAGGATCTCCCACAAGGTCGACTACGGCGTGCGGGCCATGGTGGCGCTGGCTCGGGCCGCCACGGAGGATGCCGAAACGCCCGTGCCCCGGGACACCCTGGCCGCCCGGAACGGCATCCCGCCCAAGTTCCTCGACGACATCCTCCGCGAGCTGCGCACGGCCGGGCTGGCACGGAGCCGGCGCGGCTCGGTGGGGGGCTGGACGCTGGGGCGGCCGGCCGGAGAGATCACGGTGGCCGACGTGGTGCGGGCCCTCGACGGCCCACTGGCCTCGGTGCGGGGCATCCGCCCGCACCACCTCGCCGGCGCCGGCGTGGAGCCAGCGCTGGTGACCCTTTGGGTCGCGGTGCGGTCGGCGCTGCGGTCGGTGCTCGAAGTCGTCACCGTGGCCGACCTGGCCGCCGGCACGCTGCCCGACTCAATCCAGGAGTGGGCCGCAGGTCCCGGGGCGTGGGACGCGCCCTCGCCGCCCGCCCCGCCACGGTGAACCGGGCGTGGTGCGCCGGCATGGAGGGGGCCACGGACCGGTAACGCCTTGGAGGGCGGCGGTGACAGCAGGCCGCCGAGCACCTACCCTTACCGGAAGGCGTTCGGCGGCCTCGCCAACAGCAGGGGGGACGTTCGGGCCTCGTTAGGGGGACTGACGTGTCACGAACCATTCGGGTGGTTGCGCTCGCGCTGCTCGCCGGCGCCGTCCTGGGCGGCTGGGCGGTACCGGCATCGGCCGACGTCCAGTCCGTGACGGGGAGTGCCTACGGGTACTCGCTGGACGTGAGCCTTTTTGGGTCTCCAACGACGACAAGGGGATTTGGCCAGGTCGCCTGCACGGGCCCGAACACTCCGCCGGGTTGCGTCGACGACCCGACGGTGTCCGACAGTCCGGCGGTGACCCTGCCATCGACGGGCGGCAACGTCAGCGCCAGCGATCCTGGCGGAGCAACCGCTCAGGTCGGCCCAGCCATCTTCTTCTCAGCGACGGGGCTCAGCGTCAGCACGAGCGGCTCCATCGGCCCAGGCGGGTCTGTGACCAGCTCAGCCACCGCCTCCGGGGTCAACGCGTCGGGGCAGGAGTCGTTCACGGCAAGCACCGTGATGGGCAGCTGCACGGCCTCTGAATCCGGTGTGAGCGGCACGACGGCGATCGCAGGTGGCACCGTGGAGGTCGACAGCGGTGAAGACCTGAACGACGACGGCGACTACACGGACCGCGGTGAGCACCCACCCGTCGTGGTGGCGGTCCCCGAGAACCCCGATCCCGGGTTCACCCTTTCTGGGCATCTCCACGTCAACGACACCGTCGAGGAGTTCGAGTACATCTTCAACGAGCAGGTGGTGAACGCCGACGGATCGATCACCGTCTCCGCTGTCCACCAGCGCCTGCTCGGACCAACTGCGGTGGGTGACCTCATCGTCGGGCGAGCCGTCTGCGGCGTGGCGACGGGCCTGCCATCCAGCCTCAGCGTGTCGATCTCAGACTCGCCCGACCCCGTCGCTCCAGGCGACGTCGTCACCTACACAGTGACGGTCGCAAACGCGAGCGGCGCTGGCCCGGCCACCGGAGTCACGGTCCTGAGCACGCTGAGCGCCGGGCGGATCCTGTCGGCCACATCGGACGGTGGCACCTGCACGGTGCTCAAGGGCAGGAACAAGGGCGTCAGCTGCGACCTGGCGACGATCCCGGGTGGGAACGACACAACGATCACCATCGCCGTCAAGGCCCCCAGAAATGCTGATGTCATGACGGTGGAGTCGACGGTGACGGGCGTCAACACGCCGGCGAGCGAGACCACGTCGGTCGTGAAGCCGTAAGCGCTGGGGCATCGCCCTCTCCTCACAGCGTCCCTGGTGCTGTGGAGCGACCTCACCGCTGGCATCCTGTCTTCACGCCCGACAACGACCCCGCCCTCACCTACAGCCGGTACCTGGCGCTCGACGAGCTCCTGGGCGCCCAGCGACCGCTGTCGCACGAGCACGACGAGCTCCTCTTCATCGTCACCCACCAGGTCTACGAGCTGTGGTTCAAGCAGCTCCTGCACGAGCTGCGCCACCTGCGGGCCCGCCTCGACAGCGGCGACACCGCCCACGCCCTCCACACCCTCAAACGAGTCCTCACCATCCTGAAGGTGGTGGTGGCCCAGCTCGACGTGCTGGAGACCATGACGCCCCGCCAGTTCACCAGCTTCCGGGCCCGGCTGCAGGCGGCCAGCGGCTTCCAGTCGGCCCAGTTCCGTCAGCTGGAGACCATCATCGGCCCACCGCTGTTCCGGTCGTTCCTCCTCTACCTGGCCGGGCAGGGCTACGACGCAACGGACGGTGGCGACGTCACCGACGCACTACTGGCCGCCTACCGGGACGACGGCGAGCCGGCCCAGATCGCCGAGAGGCTGGTCGACCTCGACGAGGGCCTCCAGGAGTGGCGCTACCGGCACCTGAAGATGGTGGAGCGGACCATCGGGGACAAGCCGGGCACGGGCGGCTCGACCGGTGTCGAGTACCTGCGCTCCACCCTCTTCCGGCCCGCCTTCCCGGACCTGTGGGCCCTCCGCAGCCAGCTTTGACGCTGTCACTGGAGGCGCTCCGAGCCGCGCCCAACGCCTTGGCCCCGAAGTACGCACGGTTCGGCGTGGGGGGGCGCCTGCTCCTCACCGGCCACTCCCACCAGGCCTGGCCGGACGTGGCCGAGGACGGGCTGCGCCGGTGTTTCGAGGATGCAGCCGAGGCCGTCGACGAGAAGTGGGAGCGGGCGGAGGCCGTGGCCGAGGAGGTGCGGGACGGCTACCGGCGCCTGCTCCACGACCCCGACGGCCACATCGCCCTCGGCCCCAACACCCACGACCTCGTGGTCAAGCTCCTCTCGGCGCTGGACCTCCGCCGCCGCCCCCGGGTCGTCACCACCGACGCCGAGTTCCACTCCCTCCGTCGCCAGCTGGCCCGGTTGGCCGAGGAAGGGCTGGAGGTGGTGCGCCTCCCGGCCGAGCCGGTGGACACCCTGGCCGAGCGGCTGGCGGCCGAGACCGACAGCCGGACCGCCCTCGTGGCGGTGTCGGCCGTGCTCTTCACCAACGCCCGCATCGTCCCGCACCTGGACACGTTGGCGGGGGCCTGCCAACGGCACGGCAGCGAGCTGCTGGTCGACGCCTACCACGCCCTCGGCGTCCTCCCGTTCCCCCTCCCCCAGCTCGGGCTGGGCACGGCCTGGGTCACCGGCGGGGGCTACAAGTACCTCCAACTGGGCGAGGGCAACGCCTTCCTGCGGATCCCGCCCCACGCCGGCGACGTGCGGCCCGCCGTCACCGGCTGGTTCGCAGAGTTCGACGAGTTGATCGATCCCCACCGCCCCGACGTGGTGGCCTACGGCCCGCCGCCGACCAGGTTCGCGGGCGGCACCTACGACCCGTGCAGTCACTACCGGGCGGCCCGGGTGCTCGAGTTCTTCGACGCCGAGGGCCTGCGGCCGGCGTTCCTCCGCCAGGTGTCGCTGCACCAGGTCGGCGTGCTCCGGACGGCCTTCGACGCCCTGGACCGGCCCGAGGAGGTTGTCAAGCGCGACCGCTCCACGCCATCGGCGTCGGTGGCCGGGTTCCTGGCCCTGCGAGCGCCCCAGGCCCGCCAACTGCAGCAGGCCCTGGCCGGGAGAGGGGTGCTGACCGACAGCCGGGCCGACGTCCTGCGCATCGGTCCCGCCCCCTACCTCTCCGATGCCCAGCTGGAGGCGGCGGTCGCCATCCTGGGCGAGCTCACCGCCTCCTAACCCTTGCCGGGCCCAAGTTCCGGTAGGTACCGGACGCGATGGTCGCGGGGGATGCCGTAGGGTCGGTCGCATGGTGGGTGTGCCCATGACGACGGGAGCGGGCCGGTGGCGATGACCATCCGGCGGCCGGGCGTCGACTGGCGCAAGGCGGCCCGGCAGCTGGACGCCGAAGTCCACCGGGTGGCCGGCCTGCTCCGCTCGGTCCGCCAGCCGTCGGCTCCCGCCCTCGGACAGTGGACGGTGGCCGACGTCGCCGTCCACCTGTCCCAGGCCTGGATGGTGGTGCCCGGCCTGGCCCGGCAGGACCTCGGTGAGGTCGAGGAGCTGCTCCCCCGCTTCCGGCATGCCCGGTCGGTCCTGGGCGACATCTGGGAGCTGGAGGCCGTCACCGCCGAGGGCGTAGTCGCCGAACCGGAGCGGGACCCGGCCGTCCTGGCATCGAGGATCGAGGACCGCGCCCGCCGCTACCTCGGCGCCCTCGAGGGCACCGCCACCGACCGGCGCCCCTGGCTGGTGGAGGGAACGGAGGTGGCCCTGGTCACCCTCACCTGCCACCTCCTGAACGAGACGATCGTGCACGGCTGGGACATCGCACGAGGTGACGGCCGGAGCTGGGACATCAGGGCCGCCCCCGCCGCCACCGTGCTCGACAGCTTTCTTGTCCCCGTGTTCCAGGCCCTCGGCCCCCGCGACATGGTGGACCAGGTCGTCGCCGCCGGACTGCAGGCGACCTTCGAGATCCGGGTACGGGGCGGCGGCCGCCACCTGTTCGTCTTCGACGACGGGGCCCTCACCGTCGAGGCCCCGTCCGGACGGCCCGTCGACTGCGTGATCGACGCCGATCCCGCCGCCTTGCTCCTGGTGGCCTGGAACCGCATCGACCAGGCGCAGGCCATCGTGGACCGCAAGCTGGTCCCCTCCGGGCCCAAGGCGTGGCTGGCGCCCCGCCTCCGGTCGCTGATGCGCAACCCGTAGGCTCCGGCGCGGCGAGCCCTCCCTGCCGACACCGAACGCCGCGGGAGACCGGAGCGGGACGCCTGTGGGCTCGTAGGGCCGCGACGCCGAACTGTCCGAGTTGGCCGGCGGGCTGGGCGCCGCCGGCAGCTCACCGGGCTGAGCCGGGACGACGCCAGCCGCTGGCCGCCCGCGGGCCCGGCGGCCGTCTACGAAGGACCTCCCGGTGCCCCAAACCGCGGCCGTTTCGAGAGCCCGGGAACAGGGTCGTCCGTCGCTCCTCCGTCCTGCGCCCAAGGGCAGCACAAGGTGACCGCCATAGGCTGGACGACCGACGCCGAGCCGGAGGTCTCCATGCCCATCACGAGGGGGTTCAATCACGTGGCGACGCTCACCACCGACGTTGAACGCCATGCCGAGTTCTACCAGCGCGTCTTCGGGGCCGAAGTGACGTTTCGGATGGACGCCACTCCTGAGCACCCTCGCATGTTCATCCTCGACCTCGGAGGCGGCGCGGCTCTGAATGTCTTCGAGACCTCCGCAGACGAGATCATCGGCGACCGGCGCAAGCAGGGCCGGCGTGGGGCCATCGACCACTTCGGCATCGCCGTCGAGTCTCTCGCTGAACTCGAACGGGTGAAGCAGCGGCTCATGGACGCCGGAGCTGACATCGGCGAAATACAGCGCCTGGGCGGTGAATGGTCGCTGTTCTTCCGTGACGTTGACGGCATGGAACTCGAGGTCTGCGCCCACGCCGAGGACTGATCCCTCCCTTGCGACCGGTGCCTCGGCAGACTTCGAGGTCGAGTGGCATCTCGCCGGACAGGGACCTCCCGAAGGCTGACCGAGCGTTCCCATGGACCGCGGCGGCTGGCCCGGTCTACTCCGGCGCCGCCGGGGACGGGGTCGACCCCCGGCCCCTCAGCCACGCGCCGGCCAGCGGCCCCATGCCGGGATGCCGACGAAGCCGGCGCACCGCCGGTTCGGCCACGGCCCGATCGCCCCATTCCCAGCGCCTGGAACCCGAGGTCCCACACCTCGGGGTCGTCGTCGTCGAGCATGGCCTCGCACAGCTCGGCGACCGCGTCGTGGGCGGGACGAGCACCGCACCACGCGAGCAGGCTCGCCGTGGCATCGCCGTCCTGCATCTCCGCGACGCACACCAGCAGCAGGGATTGGGCATCGGTGTCCACCAGGTCGAGGTCATCGTCGTCGTCGTCATCGTCGTTGGAGAGGGCGATCATGGCCGCCAGGGCGGGCCCCAGGTCGCTGAGGGCCACTTCGTCGTCGGCCAGCTCCACGGCGCCGGCATCGGCCAACTGGCGCACCATGGCCCGGACCAGCTCGACGACGTGGGCGCGCTCGGCGCCGTCGTCGGGCTCGTCGCCATAGGCGGCCATCACCTGCTCCCAGGCGCCCTCGTCGACGGCCGCCACGGAGGCTCGACCGCCCGCCTCGGCCAGGGCCACGACCAGGCCGGCAGCTCCTGCGTCGAGGAGCTCCACGTACGACTTCCGCCACCCCCGGCGGAATCCGTCGAGCCCGCCGTGCTCCAGCAACGCCAGCGTGGCTTTCGGCCAGGCCGAGAGCGGGTCGCGCTCGAGGTCGGCGGCGAATGGGCCGGTCACGATCCTGGTGCCCCGCCATGCCACGAACTCGGCCGCCGCCGCCCAGCGCAAGGCGTGCGCCGCCTCCGGGAGGTCCTCCATGGACCGCACCTTGTCGGGCACCCTGCGCGTTCGGGCCGAGACTCCCCGCCAGTGCCAGGGCGTCGGCGGCCACCAGGTTTGCCGGCCTGCGTCGCCGGCCGACCCGTCCCCACGAAGGCCACGACCTCACCCAGGCGGGGGATCGCAGGCACGGCTGCGGCTCGACGGGAGAGCTCCTGGCTTCGGCCCGTTCCTCCGCCGTGCCCATGAGGTCGGCCAGGGGGGCGTCGAGGAGCCGTTGGATCTCCTCCAGCGCCTCAAGACCAGCAGCGGCGTCGGTCGGTGCGCCGGGGGGAGCGGCCCCAAGGGGCGGGGACCCCTCTCTGGGTCGCCCTAGG
>JBOGHQ010000167.1:0-1762 GCA_050744785.1 Acidimicrobiales bacterium
TGCTTGGACAGCTCGTCGGCGTCGTCGGTGGACTCCGCGATGCAGGTGGCGCCCATCTTCCCGAAGCCGGGGATGGCGCCCATGAGGTGGAGAGCGGCGCCCGTTGCGGTGGCGGGGTCGTAGGCCAGGCCGGCCCGGTCCACGGCGTCGATCACCTCGGCCGGCGTGCGGCCCACCAGCCGCTTCGACTTGAGGTTGTCGGTGGCCACGTAGCAGCGGGGGCGCCCGCCGGCGAGGAGCTCACCCCGGTCCGTGTCGTAGACGGCGCCCGTGGCTAGCCGGGTCATCCAGTAGGGGTGGGTGGTGCCGCCCATCCGGAGGTTGATCTCGCTGAGGTACACCTCGGGCCGGGGGCCCGGCACCACCAGGAAGTCGATGCCGAAGGAGCCGATGACGCCCTCGCTGGCCAGCACCTCGGCCACGTCCAGGGCCGCCGACTGGATGGCCAACCGGTAGACCGGGTCGGCCGGGAAGCGGCACCCGAGGTACACCTGGTTGCGGGGCCCGCCCAGGATCTGATCGTGGGTGGAGATCACCTCGAAGCTGCCGCTCGGCGCGATGCGCACCTGCACGCTCGGCGACACCAGCCCGTCGGCCTCGATGAGGGCCTCCACGATGCTGCCGCCCTGGGCGATCTTGGCCGCGAAGGAGGGCCACGACTCGTCGCCGGCGCAGAAGGTGGTGTCCGAGGCGGGCAGCGGCGAGGCCAGCCCGTCGAGGTGGACGATGGCGTTGCCCTGGCCCGAGAAGCCGTCGTTGAGCTTGATCACCACCGACCGGGTCTCGGGCCGCTCCGCCCGGATGGCGGCCACCGCCTTCTCCACCTCCTCCAGGCCGAACAGGTCCTCGGTGCCGGGCAGGACTGGCACGCCGGCCCGGCGGGCCACCTGGCGGGACCCCGACTTGGAGCCGAGCGGCACCAGGTCGGGGTGGGGGCCGTAGACCGGGAGGCCCAGCAGCTCGGTCAGGTCGTGCTCGGCCCAGGTGATGTTGAAGGGCAGGACGTGGGCGTCGTCGGCCGGGCCGGCCAGGTCCCGCACCTGGGCCAGGACCTCGGGCCGGTGCAGGAGCTTCTCGGTCAGCGGCAGCGGCGAGGGGTCGTCCAGGTGGAGCAGCACCAGGCGGCGGCGGGCGCCGTCGGGGTCGGGGAGGAAGCGGAGGTAGTAGCGCACGATGGCTTCGTCCACGGGGAGCGACGTGAGGTACACCATGCGCAGCTCGGGGGCCCGCAGCAAGAGGGTGAGGAAGAGCATCCGCTCCTCGTAGAACTGGATCCCGGTGATCTTGCGCAGCTCGGCCACCGCGAAGGTCGGCGAGGGCAGCACCACCAGGGTGCCGGTGGCCGGGTCGGTGCCGGCGGCGCGGCCCCGACCCTCCACGAAGGCCCGCTGGCGGTGGGCCCAGGCCGAGGCCGTCCGGGTGGGCCCGGCCGGCCCGTCCCCGCTCAGACCTCCACCCCTTCGAGCGCGTGGTCGATGGCGGCCAGGACGTCGAGGCCGAGGGTGGCGCCGGACGCGGCCGCGTTGTCGGCCACCTGCTCGGGGCGACTGGCCCCGACGATGGCCGACGACACCACGGGCTGGCGCAGGACCCACGCCAGGGCCAGCTGGGGCGGCGTGAGGCCGGCCTCCTCGGCCACGGGCACCAGCCGCTGCACTCCCTCCAGCACCTCGTCCTTGCGCCACTTGCTCATCCAGTGGCCGACGGTGGGGTCGGCGGCCCGGCTGCCGGCCGGGGGCGGCGAGCCGGGCCGGTACTTGCC
>JBOGHQ010000168.1:0-7431 GCA_050744785.1 Acidimicrobiales bacterium
GCCCGGATGGCCGCAAGGACCTCCACGGGACGGGCGAGGTCGTGCAGGCTCTCGAGCAGCAGGGCCACGTCGAACGGGCCGGCCCGGGCGAGCTGGCCGGCGTTGGCGCACTCGAACCGGGCCGTCACGCCGTGCTCGGCGGCGTTCGCCTCGGCGTCGGCGATGGACGCCCTGTCGGCGTCCACCCCCACGACCTCGGCGTTCGGGAAGGCCCTGGCCACCGCCAGGGTGGACCAACCCTGCCCGCAGGCCACGTCGACGAGCCGGCCGCCGCGGGCGAGCCGCTCCGCGGCCGGGCCCAGGGCCGGCAGCCACTCCTCCACGAGGGCGGAGGTGAAGGCGGGCCGGTTGATGGCACCCTGGCCGCTGCGGAGCGCCTCGCCGTACCGGGCGAAGGGCACCCCCTCGCCGCTGCGGTAGGCGGCTACCACGTCGTCGAGTGCTCCGGCGATGCCCACGACCAGGCGGGCCAGCGGGGCGAGGTGGTCGAGGGCCACCGGGTCGGCCACCACGCCCACGTGCGCCTCGGGCAGGGTGTAACGGCGGGCGCCCGCCTCGGCCGTCACGTCGTGGACGTGCAGCACGCCCGCCACGGCCTGCTGCTCCAGCCACTCCTGGGCGTAGCGGGGGGCGATACCCGCCGCCTCGGCCAGCTCGGACACGGTGGCCGGCCCCCGGCGCAGCGCCTGGTACAGCCCGAGCCTGTCGCCCAGGTAGATGCCGAACAGCTCGAGGGCACCCACGGTGGCCTCGAAGACCCGCTGCTCCAGCGAGGCCGGTTCGTCCCCGGAGGTCGGTTCTGCAGTGGCGCTCACGATGCTCCCTCTTCTTCGGGCGGCCATGACGATACCCAGCGGTGCGCCGAGGAGCGTTGCGGCGGGCGATCCCGGCGGCGGGCGCCGCCGTGTGGGATGCTTCTGGCGTCCGTTGTCTGAGGGGCTGGGGGAGGCACTTCATGCGCGTGCGGCGGGGGGTCATCGTGGTGGCGGCGCTGGTCGCCGCATGGGTGGTGCCGGCGCCGGCCGGCGCCGACGTCGACAATGAGGCGCGCGTGTCCGGCGTGCCGTCGGTGGCCCGAACCTTCGACGGGCCCGCCGCGGTGGTGGACCCGGCCAACGACGACAACATCTTTGTGGCCTCGGCCGACCTGCTGGCCAACACCTGCCACATCTTCCGCTCCACCGACGGGGGGGAGAGCTTCACGGAGTTGGACGGGCCGGACTTCCGGGCCGACACCGACTGCGGCCTCAACAAGGGCGGCATCCCCCAGAACCAACGGATGAAGCTCACCTTCGACCGGGAAGGGGTGCTCTATTGGGTCTTGGCCGTGGCCAATCCGGCCCAGCACGGGGCCCGCAGCGTGGTGCTGGCCCGGTCCAGCGACCAGGGCGACACCTGGACCACCACCAAGGTGGCCCCGGCCCAGACCCCGGCCACCCCCCTGGATGCGGTGGCCAACTTCGTCCCCGACGTCTTCGTCTCGCCCAACGGGCCCGCGCCCCGCACGGTGTGGGTCTCGTGGCGGCGGTCCTACACCGAGGCCTCCGAGAAGCCCACCGAGGCATGGGCCGCCAAGTCGACCGACGGTGGGCAGACCTTCGGTGCCGAGTTCCGGGCCATGGACAAGAACCCCGGGTTCGACTCGCCCCGCATCGTGGAGGACGCCGAGGCGACGGTGTACTGGTTCCAGCGGGAGCGGCCCGCCAGCGGCGCCGAGGGCGAGCCGCCCAAGCCGTCGCCCTTGCTCATGGCCCGCTCCACCGACGGCGGCAGCACGTGGGCCCCGGGCGAGGTGGGCCAGGAGGACGTCGTCATGGAGGAGCCCCTGGCCGCGGTGTCGTCTGACGGCCGGGTCCTCTACCTGGCCTGGGCCGACGGGCGCAACGGCGACCTGGACGTGTTCTTCATGCAGTCGTCCGACGGCGGGGAGACCTGGAGCGAGCCCCTTCGGGTCAACGACGATCCGGTGGGCAACAAGAAGACCCAGAAGTGGCCCCGCATGAGCGTGGCCGCCAACGGCCGCATCGACCTCGCCTGGTACGACTACCGCCACGACGCCGCCGACACGCCCGAGGACGACGTGGAGTTCTTCCTCGGTGACACCAACGACGTGTACCTGGCGTCCTCGGACGACGGCGGGCAGAGCTTCGGCGAGAACATCCGGATGACGGCGAGCAGCATCGACCGCACGCTGGGCACCTACAACGTCCAGTACTTCGTGGAGGTCCCGCCCGCCCTCGGCTCCGGCAGTGGAGGTGCCTACGTGGCCTGGTCCGACACCCGTCTTGGCAACGCCGACAACTCGGCCCAGGACATCTTCGGCGCGGTTGGGGAGGCGGGCGACGACGACTCGTCGGTGCGCCTGCTGGTCCTGGCCGTCGAGATCGCCGTGATCGTGGTGGGCCTGGTGCTGCTGGCCATCGGGGCCCGGCGCCGGCGGGGCGGGGGAGGGGTCGGACCGACCCTTTCGGCGGGAGCCACCTAGTGGCAGACTTGTATCCAACGAGGTCCGGGCCCGTCCGGGCCGGGAGGGGGAACGGCATGGGTTCGAGGCGCATCACCCTGCTGATCGGAGCGGCCGCCGCCGCAGTCGTCCTGGGCGGTGCCGCCGCCTTCGCTTGCACCAACCTGGCCACCATCGGCACCAGCGCCACGAGCGCCAAGGCCGGGGGGGTCGTCACCATCACGGGGTCATCGTTCGCGGCGCCGTCGGAGGGCGAGGCGCCGGCCCCGGTCGCCGTCCGCTGGAACAAGGTGGACGGCCCGGTCCTGACCACGCTCACTCCCGACGCCGGTGGTGCCGTCAGCGGGTCGTTCACGCTGCCGGACGCCTCCCCGGGCCACTACGTCGTCATCGCCACCCAGGTCGACGACGAGGGCGAGCCCCAGTTCGGCACCCCCGCCCGGGTGGCCTTCGAGATCCTGAGCCCGAGCGGGGCGTCGGCCGCCCCTGCCCCGGCCACGGCCAACACGACGTCGTCGTCCTCGTCCAGCTCCGACTCCTCGGTGCCGATGGCCCTGCTGGTCATGGCCGGCGTGGTGGCGGTTGGGGCCGTGGCCGCCGGGCTGGCTTCGTTCCGGGGCACTGCGAGCCGCCGGCCGGCGCCGGCGGTCGCCGTCACCGACACCCCGGCCGAGCCGGAGCGGGAGCCAGCCGGCAAGTAGGACGCAGTCTCCGGATGTTTTTGGTCCGCCATCCGGACCAAACCTCCAGAACGACCTGAGGCCAGCTCTCTACGGGACGACGATGACGTCGGCCTCCGCCGGCGGCATGGTGGCCATCATGGCGGCCAGGAGCTGGCCGAACTCCTCGTTGCTGGGCGCCACGGCCGGCTCGGCGTCCGGCAGCGACGACAGGAGGTCGAGGAACCCGTCCAGCGACGTCCCCGGGGCGGCCGGGAGGTGGGAGGAGAAGATGGCCGTGGGCTCGAGCTGGCGGACGCGGTCGATGACGCCCGCGAACAGCTGCCGGTCGGTGAGATGGACCCACGGCGAGTCGCCGCACGCCCAGGCGGCCATCCCGCCCGCCAGCGCCTCCCGCGGCACGTCGGCGGCGCTGTGGGCCGGCTCGGGGATGAACGCGCCGAAGGAGTCCACCGAGAAGAAGGCGCCCGTGGCCTCGTCGATGAACCCGGTGGAGGTGGGGTTGTCGAACAGCGGCGGGGGCACCGCCCGCAGCGTCCTGTCACCCGCGGGGAGCCGGTCGCCGGGCCGGATGGCATGGACCCTGTCCAGCGGCACCTGCCACCACGTCGACATCCGGAGGGCACCCATGGCGTGGGTGACCAGCTTGGCGTGGGGGCAGGCCTGCAGCACCCGCTGGATGCTGCCGGTGTGATCGGTGTCGTCGTGGGTCAGCCACAGCCACCGCAGGTCGGTGGCCTTGACGATCGAGGCCAGCGCATCGATGAAGTCGTCCGAGTCCATCCCGAGCCCGGTGTCGACCAGCACCGGTTCCTCCGCCATGAGGACGAAGGCGTTGATGGGAAGGAAGCCGGCGCCCGGCAGGGGCAGGTGAGCCGGCAAGACGTGCACATCGGATCCGGCCTGGTACGGAGCATCCATGTCAACTACCTCCAGAGGTTGAGGAAAGGTCGCGCGCCAAGGGCGTTCAGTCAATGGGGCATCTGTTCGGTCAGGACTGAACGACCCAGCGAACCTCATCGGCTTCGTCGGGCTCGTCGGCGCAAGAGGTGCCCGTCCGTAGGCGCCTGGGTCCGCAGACCGGACCTGAGGGTGCAGAGAACGTCCGCCACCGACCGGTCGAGCCGGACCACCAGCCGGCTCCGTGTTGGCCCGCTCAGGGCCAAGGGTGAGAGGATCACCCTTGAGGTCCGAAGTGGAGGTGGGTTCTGGTGGAGAAGAACATCCAGCGGGTGGCGAACGGCGGCGGCGGTTCCCGGCCCATCATGCTCGCCATCGCCGGGGACAGCGGCACCGGCAAGACGACGCTCACCTCGGGCCTGGTGGAGGCGCTGGGCCACGAGCGCATGACCTCGGTGGGCGTGGACGACTACCACCGCTACGACCGCGAGGAGCGAAAGGAACTCCCCTTCACGCCGCTGCACCCCAAGTGCAACTACATCGACATCATGGAGCAGCACCTCCACCATCTGGCCCTGGGCGAGCCCATCCTCAAGCCCATCTACAACCACGACACCGGCACCCTCGACCGCCCCGAGTACGTCGAGCCGCGCGAGTTCGTGATCGTGGAGGGCCTGCTCCCGCTCCACACCAAGGTGCTGCGGGCCTGCTTCGACATCACCGTCTACCTCGATCCGCCCGAGGACATCCGCATCGCCTGGAAGCTGCGCCGCGACACCAACAAGCGGGGCTACACCGAGGACCAGGTGCGAGCCGAGCTGGAGAAGCGCGAGCCCGAGTCGGCCGAGTTCATCCGCCCCCAGCGGGCCTACGCCGACATCGTGGTGCGGTTCTCGCCGATCGAGGAGCGGGGCGAGACGGCCGAGGACCCTCTCAGCGCCTACCTGCTCCTGCGCCCCACCATCAGCCATCCGGACCTCACGTCGATCCTCACCGACGACGTGCGGGAGGCCATGCACCTCAAGCTGCGCCGTGACGACGACGGCAAGCCGGTCGACTCCGTCCACATCCACTCCTACGCCAAGCGGGAGGAGACCAAGCAGGTCGAGCAGGCCATCTGGGACGAGCTCGGCGTGGACATGCCCGTCCCCGAGTCACTGGGCCGGCTCGACCCCGAGAACCGGGACGAGCCGCTGGCGGTGACCCAGCTGATCCTGCTGTACCACCTCATCCAGGCCAGGAAGGACCTGGACGAGTCCTGAGGGGACCGGCGGGGGGCCGGGGCCGCCTGCTCAGGTGACGCTGAACTGGGCGAACATCCCGTTGGCGGGCGTGGAGCGGGCCCTCCACGTCCGGCGGCCCTTTGTGGCTCGCCCGCGACACCTAGGCTGGGTGGGTGATGGGCGAGCCTCGGGCGGAACGCCCGTACATGCCGGACTACGGCGTGGGGGTCGCCGGCTGGGAGGCGCTGCCCTGGTCGTGGGCGGCGGAACGGCTCGCCCGCAACAAGAACTTCTGGGTCGTGACGGTATCGACCGCCGGCCAGCCGCACGCCCTGCCCGTCTGGGGCGTGTGGGACGACGGTGACCGGCGCTTCGCTTTCTCCTGTGGCCCACGGGCCCGGAAGGCGAGGGACCTGGCTGCCAACCCGAGGGCGGCGGTGATGACCGACGACACCGTGGAGTGCGTGTCGCTGGAGGGCCGGGCTGCCGTGCTGGACCGCGGCGAGCCCCGGCGAGAGCAGTGGATCGAGCGCTACGTGGCCAAGTACCTGCCGGAATACGCCGAGCTCAACGCCGACTTCGTGCGCCAGCACCTGGTGGTCGAGTTCGTCCCCGAGCGGGCCTTCGGGGTGATCGAGCGGGCCGAGGAGTTCAACACCCGGCCCACCCGCTGGGTGTTCGACGGTGCCGTGCCGCCGTCACCTACTCGACCGTGACCTTTCCCGCCATGGCGGGGTGGATGGTGCACTGGAAGTCGTAGGTCCCCGGCGTGGACGTGGCGACGCGGGCATCACCGCTCGCCCCCGCCTCCACCCGAACGTCGAAGCCGGCGCCGTCGCTGGTGAAGGTGTGGGGCACGCTGTCGTCGTTCTGCAAGGAGATCACGTCGCCGGAGGCGACGGTGAGCTCGGTGGGGGAGAAGGCGAAGTCGGCCATGGTGACCGATGCCGATGCGCTGGCGCCCGACCCGCCGGCCCCGCCGTCGCCCGCCGTGGTGGACGCAGTAGTGTCGGACGCGTCGCCGGCCCCGCCGTCATCGTCGTCGTCGCCGCAACCGGCCAGCCCCACGATGCAGGCGACCGCGATGGCGGCCAACGCCCTCCCCGTCCGGCTGCGGATCACGGGCTCCGCAGCCAGGGGTCGGTGAGGTCGATGTACGAGACGTCCTGCACCAGGGTCATGTACTCCTCGAAGCCCTCGGCGGCTTCGGGCGCCTCGGCCATGGCGGCCTCGCCCTTGCGGGCCTCGGGCTCGCTGGTGAAGTAGATCGCCTCCACGAACCAGTCGCCGTCCCAGGCCCGGACGCTGCCGATGAGGTCGGGCCGCAGCTCCTTCAGCGTGGGCAGGAACTCCGCCTCCAGCTCGTTCAGCCGGTCCCGGTCCGTGACCCGGCCCTGCATGATCTGCACGAAGCCGGCGCGGTCGGAGCCGCCCTCGAAGGTGGTGTCGACGTCGGTGCTGTTGCGGAACGTCACCTCGCCGTCGAAGTACTTGGCCGTCTCGTTCCACCATGCGCCCTGCTCGGGACGGTTGCTGTTGGCCTGGGCCGCCTCCTCGCTCTCGAAGCGGGCCAGCAGGATCGCAGTCCCGTCGGCAGCCACGCCCCCGGTGCTGCCGAGGAACCCGGTGGCGCCGGGCAGCAGCTCGGCCTCCCACTGCTCGCCTTGCCGGCGGAGCCCCTCCGCATCGGAACTCCGGCCCTGGATGATCTGTACGAACATGTCCGTCACCTCCACGTTGCCGTGGGGAAACCCTACGCCTCGGCGTGCGCCGTCGTTCAGGCGGGTGTGGCCGTGGCCACGGGGACGGCGAAGGTCTGGCACCAAACGAGCACGCTCCACGGGCCCGAGCCCAGGTCGACCTCGGCCGGGACCTCGTAGTACTGGGTACCGCGGTTGCCCCGCAGGTCGTCGAGCCGGGCGCCCCCGCTGCGCTCCTCCTTGTCGCTGCCCGGGACGACGTAGACGTCGTAGTCCGGACCGGGCTGGATGTCGAAGTCCTCGAGGCCCACGACGTAGCGTCCATCGGGCTGGCGGTAGATGGCCACGGTGCCCGACGCCCGGTGGTCCACGCCTCTGAACGCCCCCACTCGCAGCGGGACGGGCTGGGCGGCCGGCGGCGCCGCCGTTGTCTGCGGCATCTGCGGCTCTTACGAGATGGGTAC
>JBOGHQ010000169.1:0-2095 GCA_050744785.1 Acidimicrobiales bacterium
GTCGTCGAGGGCGGCGTCGAGCTCGCCCAGCGCCTCGCGAAGCTCGGCCCGCTGGGGGGCGACCGCCTCCATGGCCCGGGCACGCTCTCGCTGGGCCGCCATCGCAGCGCTCAGCCGTGTCTTGACCTCGTGCTCCACCTCGACGGCGGCCGCCACCGCTTCGTCGGCGCGCACCACCGCCCGGCCGCATCGCTCGACGGCGGGCTTGTCCCGCCGGCCCCAATGGCGCTGCGAGGCGACCTCGAGGGCCCGGCGGGCCTGGGCCGCGCCCCTCTGCGCCTGGCGCAGGTCCTGTTCGGCATCGGTCAGCTCCCCCTTGGCCTGGCTGATGGCGGTGGTGCGGTCGTGCGGCAGGCCGGCGTCGAGGCGGTGCAGGTCGGCGGCGTAGGTGGCCCGGGCCTCCCGCAGGCGCTCGATCCCGAAGGCCAGCGGGTCGTCCTGGCGCACCGCGGCCAGGGTGGCGGCGCCCCAGTGCCGGTCCAGGTGGGCGTTGATGGCCCGCACCCGCTCGAAGCGCCATGCATTGTCGGCCACGAAGGCGACGCGCCTGGCCTCCCCTGCGGCCAGGGCCACCACCCGCTCCTCGGCCTGGCGCCGCTCGGCCCGGGCCGCCTGCAGTCGCTGCCTGGCCCGGTCCAGGCCGGCTTCTGCCTGGCTGCGCTCCAGGCGGGCGGAGCGGCGCAGGTCGGCCAGCGGACCGCAACGGCCCAGGCGGGCCTCGGCTCCGGCCAGGTCCGCGTCGGCCGCCTCCACCGTCGCCCCCGCCCGCTCCGCCGCCGATCGGGCCTGGCCGAGGGAGATGCGCAGGTCGGGCGGGAGGGTGCGCAGCACCTCCAGGTGCTCCTCCCGCTCGGCGTCCAGGCGGGCGTGGAGGATCCAGGGGTCGTCGACGGCGGCGAAGGTGGTCACCGGCTCCCGGCTCAAAGCGGCCAGGACCACCTCGGTGGCGCTGCGGTCGTCGGCCGGCAGCCCGCCCACCTCCACCACGGCCAGCGGGCGGGTGTTCCAGGTGTGGGTGGGGGCCCGGCCCCGGCTCTGGCCGGTGTAGCCCACCAGGGCGTCGAGGGCGCCGCTGCCCAGCAGGTGCACCGCCTCCCAGGTGCCCCCCATGGCCCCTTCGACGGTGCGGGCCCAGGCGTGGGACAGGTTCGGGTTGCCGTCGTGGCGCCGGCCGGCCACGAAGTCGTTGCGCAGCACCACTTCCCCGTGGTCGTCGAACTCCACCCGAAGGCCGACGCTCCCGACGGCGGTCACCGTGCCCACCGAGCCGTTGTGGAGGCCGTCGGGTCCGGGCTTGGTGTGCAGCAGCACTCGATCCCCGGTCGCGTAGCAGCGCTCGCCGCTCCCCCACCCCGGCCCCACCAGCGCCCGCCCGGCGATGTGGCCGGCGTCGATCAGGCGGGCCCGGATGCGGTCGGCTAGGTCCTCGCAGTCGGCGTGGGACACCGCCAGCGCCACCACCGCCTCCGGCCCATGAATGGCCACGTCGGCCACCACCGCGTCGGCCATGGCCTCCCGGGTGGCCAGCGGGGTGGGCTCCTCGTGCTCCCAGCCCGACTCGGTGCGGATGGTCTGGCTGGCCTCGGCGTGGCCGGCTCGCAGCTCGGCCAGAGCCACTCGGTCGTCGACGTGGCGCTGGCGGCGGTTGACCACCAGCTCGGGGGCCACGATGGCACCCTCGGTCCCGAACCGGGCGACCTCGGCAGCCAGGCCTCCCGCCCCCACCGGGGTTGACTGGCGGGGATCGCCCAGGCACCACAGCTGCCCCCGGGGGGTGCCGACCACTGCCTCCAGGACAACTGCCGCGTCCCTGGTGGCCACCTGGGACACCTCGTCGAGCACCACCACCGTGCCCGGCGCCAGTGGGCGCTCCTCGAGCTCGATGCGCAGGCGGGCGATGGTCATGGCCTCCAGGCCCACCGAGCGCAGCCCGGCCACGGCCTGGTTGGTGGTGGCCACCCCCAGCACGGGCCGGCCGGCGGCGGTGCAGGCAGAGGCGGCGGCGTGGACGGCGGTGGTCTTGCCGAACCCGGCCGGGGCGATGAGCGCCAGTAGGGAGGAACCACCGCGGCACAGGGCCCGCACCGCCTCGGCC
>JBOGHQ010000170.1:0-3067 GCA_050744785.1 Acidimicrobiales bacterium
CGCCGTGGCCGACCGGCTGGCGGCGATGGGCGCGCCGGCCCGGGCCGAGCCGGCCGGCGAGCGGGTCCGCATCCGCTGGGAGCTGCCCCGCTGGCCCAAGGCGTCGGTCATCATCGCCACCCGTCACAACCGGCCGCTGATGACGCGCTGCCTCTCCACGGTGGCCACCACCGACTACCCCCAGTTCGAGGTGGTGGTGGTGGACAACGGCGGGCGCACGCCCGCCAACGATGCCTGGTACGAGGAGCAGGCCGGCCCGCTCGACCTGCGGGTCGAGTGGTGGGACCAGCCGTTCAACTACTCGGCCGTCAACAACCGGGCTGCCCGCCGGGCCACCGGCGAGGTCGTGGTGTTCCTCAACGACGACACCGAGGTGCTCGACCCGGGCTGGCTGAAGGAGATGGTGGGCTGGGCCCGGCACCCCGGGATCGGTGCCGTCGGCATCCAGCTCCTCGACGCCGAGGGCCGTATCCAGTTCGCCGGCACCGTGCTCGGCCTGGGCGGCTTCGCCGACCACGTCTTCCAGGGCATGGCGCCGGGGTCGGACAGCCTCCTCGGCCCCACCGGCTGGTACCGCAACGTCATGGCGGTGACGGGCGCCTGCCTGGCCGTGCGCCGGGACCTGTTCGAGCGGGTGGGCGGCTTCGACGAGCGCTTCGAGCTGTGCGGGAGCGACGTGGCCTTCGGGATCGACCTGCGCCTGGCCGGCTTCCGCAACGTGTGCAGCCCGTTCTCGCCCCTGCGGCACCTGGAGTCGGCCACCCGGGGCGTCGGCATCCCGGCCGAGGACTTCTTCATGAGCTACTTCCGCTACCAGCCCTGGCTGTTCGGCGGCGACCCCTACTACTCGCCGCACCTGTCGCTCACCTCGCGCCAGCCAGTGCTTCGAGGCCGCACCGACAAGACCTCGCCGCAGCTCATCGCCGAGCCGCTGGGCCGGACCTTCGAGGTGTTCCGCCAGCAGAGCGACTCTCAGGAGGCCATGGGCTACAGCCGGGACTGCCGGGCCTCCACCACCGATGTGCTGGCCAACCGGGCCCTGCACGAGGCCAACCGGGCGCCTTTCGAGCCGGAGACGGTGAACTGGTTCATCCCCGAGGTGGACAGCCCCTTCTACGGCGGCATCAACACCGCCTTCCGCATCGCCGACCACCTGGCCCGCAACCACGGCGTGGTGAACCGGTTCGTGGTGTGGGGGCGGGGGCCGGAGCGCTTCGTTCGGGCCGCCCTGGCCGTGTCGTTCCCGGCCATCGCCGACAGCCCCATCGTGTTCCACGACCTGTGGCTGCCCGAGGCCTTCGACGCCATCCCGCCCGCCGACGTCTCCATCGCCACCCTGTGGCTGACGGCCTACCAGCTCACCAGGTTCCAGAAGACGCGGCGGAAGTTCTACCTGATCCAGGACTTCGAGCCGGTCTTCTACCCGGCCGGCACAATGTACGCCCTGGCCGAGGAGACCTACCGGCTCGGCCTGTACGGGCTGTGCAACACCGAGGTGCTCCAGCGGGTCTACGAGGACGACTACGGCGGCACCGGCCACCACTTCGTGCCGGCCGTGGACCGCTCCATCTTCCACGCCGACGACCGGGAGCCGTGGACGCCGGACCGGCCCGCCACCGTCTTCGTCTACGCCCGGGCCGGCCACTGGCGCAACTGCTGGGAGCTGGCCTCGGTGGCCCTCCAGGAGCTGAAGGAGCGCCTGGGCGACCGCGCCCGCATCGTGGCGGCCGGCTCCTGGGCCACGCCCGACAGCCGGGACCTCGACGGTGTGGTGAAGCACCTGGGGCTGCTGGACTACCGGGCCACCGGCCCCCTCTACCGGACCTGCGACGTGGGCCTGGCCCTCACGGTGTCCAAGCACCCCTCCTACCTCCCGCTCGAGCTGATGGCGTGCGGCGTGCCGGTGGTGGCCTTCGACAGCCCCGACTTCTCCTGGCTGCTGCGCAACGAGGAGAACTGCCTGCTGGTGGATCGCACCGTCGACGGCGTGGCCGATGCCCTGGAGCGGCTGGTGGTGGACCCCGACCTGCGGCTGCGGCTGTCCCGCCAGGGCCTGGCCGACATCAGCGCCAACCACGCCAGCTGGGACAAGGCACTCGCCGGCGTGTACCGCTTCCTGTGCGATCCGGAAGGCGTCGGCTAGGGCCCCGAGGGCCACGACCGCCGAGGACCGGCGGGGAGTTCGCGCCGGTGGCCGCACCCGCCGCCGCAGGCGGCCCCGGCGGCTGGCGGCAGAGAACCACGAGCGGAGGGCGATCCGGCTTTGCCGGTCGCCCGGAGCACGATCAGACTCGGCGAGGAACCCTCGGTTCCGAGCCGAAGTTCGCCCCTATCCTGCCGACGTGACCAGGTTGGAAGGGGAGCCGGTGTGGTTCCCCGGCGATCCGGGCGCCACCAACGTCGGGCGGTTCATGGCCGCCGAGGGCATCGCCACCTTCGAGGCGCTGCGGGCCCGCTCGGTGGCCGAGCCGGACTGGTTCTGGGACGCGGTGGTGCGCTTCCTGGAGGTGCCCTTCGCCACTCCCTACCACTCGGTGGTGGACACCAGCCGGGGCATGCCGTGGGCAACCTGGTTCAACGGCGGCCGGCTCAACGTGGCCGAGCTCTGCCTCGACCGCCACGCCGCGGCCCGCCCCCACCACACCGCCCTGGTGTGGGAGGGCGAGGACGGCGAGGTGCGGCGCTGGACCTGGGCCGAGCTGCGGGCCGCCGCCGACGGGCTGGCGGGGCTGCTGGCGGAGCGGGGCGTGGGAGCGGGCGACCGGGTCGGCATCTTCATGCCGATGCTCCCCGAGACGGTGGCCGCCTTGTTCGGGGTGATGAAGGTGGGGGCGGTGTTCCTCCCCCTGTTCAGCGGCTACGGGTCGCCGGCGGTGGTGGACCGGTTGGTGGACGCCGGTGCCAAGGCGCTGATCACCGCCGACGGCACGGTGCGCCGGGGCCGCCTGGTGGACATGGGCTCGGTGGCGGCCGAGGCGGCGGCCCAGGTGCCCAGCCTCGAGACGGTGGTGGTGGTGCGCCGCCTCCTCAGCGGCGGCGTGGTGCCCGACGGCGCCGTGCCGTGGCC
>JBOGHQ010000171.1:0-3266 GCA_050744785.1 Acidimicrobiales bacterium
ATTCCGCTGCAAGAACGCCGGTCACCCCCAGGAGATGCGCCGGCTGCGGCGGACGTAGCGCCCGAGCAGGGCCAGGCCGGAGAGCACGGCCACACCGCCCAGCCCGAGGTTGACCCAGTTCCATGCCCTTGCGGTGGCCCGGACGGGGATGGAGGTGCCGAAGCGGGCCGGCCAGACCGGACCGCCGGCCCCGGTGCTCGGTGCGTTGGCGTCGACCCGGCCGGGCAGGTCCGCCGCCAGCTCGAAGGTGAACACCTCGTCCAGCGGCCGGCCCAGCTCTCGCTCCAGCTCGGCCGGGTCCAGCCCGAGCGTGGGGTTGCCGAGCAGGCCGGCGAGCGCCTCGTCCCCGAAGGCGGCGAGCCCGCCCGAGAGGTCCACCCTGCCCCGCAGGCTGCTCTCCGTCGTCCAGGACCCGCGGTCCACCGTCAGCCGGAGCGAGGCGAGCGGCCCCGAGGGCCCGCCCAGCTCCCGGAGGGCACGGTTGGCGCCCTCGGGCGTGACGAAGCGCTTGGAGGCCCGGAGCCGCGTCCCCCCGCCGGTCATGGCCGTCGGGCCCTCCACGACCCATCCCGCCGCGGTGAGGTCGTCGACGCGCAGCTGCCCGGCCAGGTCCTCGATGACGGCGGCGGCCTCCTCGTCGAGGTCGACCGTGGCCCGCACCCACCCGGCGCCGCCGGCATCGGCCTCGACCCGCACCGAGACATCCACCCGGCAGCCGGCCAGCAGGACGAGAGCGGCGAGGGCCACCAGCAGGCGGGCGGCCCCCCTCCGGCCCGAGCCGCCGGGCCGACCCCCGGGCGCAACCAACACGGCGCCGAAGCTAGTGCTGTGACCACAAGCGTCCGCCCCGTTTGCACGGGCCGAGGTCCGCGGCCGCTCGCGCCGCCGCAGGCGGCCCCTCCGGCTGCGGACACCCCAAAAGAGACAGGGCGGAGGCGGCGCGAGCTTCGCTGGCCCGCCGGGAGCGCTTCCAGTCCACCGGGTTGGTCGATTGGACCTTGGGAGGACCCCCGGATCGTCTATCCTCCGAACTGGACGACCACAAGGCGATCGGTCGGCCCCGGGGGCCCGGCGTGACGCGGCGACGCGTCTTTTCCCGTCACCCTGCTCTCCGTGCGCCAATTGCCGCCGATGTTTCTCGTACGTGAGGGGCGCGGTCGAACTCACACAGCCCGGCAACGAGGCCGAACGTCAGGAGGGAGTCGATGGTGGGATCGAGCAGGGGACGACGGGTGGCAGCGGTGGCGGCAGGGCTGGTCCTGGCCGGCGCCGGGACGCTGGCCGCACCGGCCGTACCGGCCGCGGGGCAACCGGCCACGCAGGCGGAGGACGCCCCCCGGGCCGTCCCCAACGAGCTGCTGGTGGGCTACGAGACGGGTGCCACGCCCGAGCAGCGGGCCCAGGCCCGCAGCCGGGCCCAGGCCGTCCTCGAAGAACGGGTCGTGGCCGCCGCCGCCGACCGCGCCGAGGTCGAGCTGGTGCGGGTCCCGGCCGGCCTGAGCATTGCCGCCGCCGCCCGCCAGCTGGAGGCGGACCCCCTCGTGGCCTACGCCGAACCGAACTGGATCTACGCCCACGACGCCACCTCCAACGACCCGTACTTCACCAACGGGTCGCTGTGGGGCATGTACGGCGACGCCTCCTCCCCGGCCAACCAGTTCGGCAGCCAGGCAGCCGAGGCCTGGGCCCGCGACAGCACCGGCAGTGCCGGTGTCTACGTCGGCGTCATCGACGAGGGCATCCAGTACACCCACCCCGACCTCGACGCCAACGTCTGGACCAACCCGTTCGACCCGGTGGATGGCGTCGACAACGACGGCAACGGTTACGTGGACGATGTCCACGGTTGGGACTTCGACGGCAACAACAACACCGTCTACGACGGCGGCCCCAAGGGCAACCTCGACAATCACGGCACCCACGTGGCCGGGACCATCGGGGCTGAGGCCAATGGGACCGGCGTCGTGGGCGTGAACTGGGACGTCACCCTGATCTCCGGCAAGTTCCTGGGGCGGCGGGGCGGCACCACCGCCAACGCCGTCAAGGCGGTCGACTACTTCACGGGACTCAAGACCAAGCATGGGCTCGACATCGTGGCCACCAACAATTCCTGGGGCGGCGGCGGGTACTCCATCGCGCTCTTCGACGCCATCGGCCGGGCTAACGGCGCGGGCATCCTCTTCATCGCTGCGGCCGGCAACGGCGGCCAGGACGGCGTGGGCGACAACAACGACACCACGCCCCACTACCCCTCCAGCTACAGCAACGCCAACGTCATCGCCGTGGCCAGCCTCACCTCCAGCGGGACCAGATCAACGTTCTCCAACTACGGGGCGACCAGCGTCGACCTGGGAGCGCCGGGCTCGTCGATCTACTCCACCCTGGCCGGCAGCAAGTACGGCGCCTACAGCGGCACCTCGATGGCAACGCCCCACGTCACCGGCGCCGCCGCGCTGCATGCCGCCAGCCACCCGGGCGCCTCGGCCGCCGACATCAAGGACGCCATCTTCTCGGCCGCAGTGGCGACCACCTCGCTTGCCGGCAAAACGGTAACGGGGGGTCGCCTGAACGCCAGCAGCTTCTAACCGCTCACCAAGCCAGCCGAGAGGCCCCCACCTTCCCGGCGGGGGCCGTTCGGCTACAGCGTCACTCGGTGCCGGTACCGGTGCCGGCAAGCTCCACAGGCGGAGGCTCGAAGCCCTGCATGGACCGGAACACGATCTCCCCGTCCTCCACCTCGACGATGATCGTCTCGCCGGCGGGGAACTCCTTGACGAGGATCCGCTCGGAGAGCGGGTTCTCGATGTAGGTCTGGATGGCCCGGCGCAGCGGCCGTGCGCCGAGGGTGGGGTCGTAGCCCTTCTCGGCCAGGAACAGCTTGGCCTCCTGGGTGAGCTCGAAGCCCAGGCCCTGGCCCTCCAGCTGGTCCCGCACCCGGCGGATCATGAGGTCGACGATCTGGGTGACCTCTTCCCTCGACAGCTCGTGGAAGACGATGACCTCGTCGATGCGGTTCAGGAACTCGGGCCTGAAGTGCTGCTTCAGCGCCTCGTTGACCTTCTCCTTCATCCGCTCGTAGGTGACCGACTCGCTGCTCTTGGCGAAGCCGATGGAGGCCTTGCGCAGGTCGGCGGTGCCCAGGTTGGAGGTCATGATCAGCACGGTGTTCTTGAAGTCCACCGAGCGGCCCTGGGCGTCGGTGAGGCGCCCGTCCTCCAGGATCTGCAGGAGGGTGTTGAACACGTCGGGGTGGGCCTTCTCGATCT
>JBOGHQ010000172.1:0-2400 GCA_050744785.1 Acidimicrobiales bacterium
CTCGCCCGCCCTGGCCATCGCCCTGGTGGGCGTGGGCCTGCTGCTGGCCCTCGGCGCCTCGGCCGTCGTCCTCGCCGGCCGCCGCGACCGCAAGGCTCCGGCCCGGGCTCGCCGGTAGCCGCCGCACCCGCTTCACGAAGGGCGGCCCTCGGGCCGCCCTTCGTCGCGCTCGGGGCTCCGACCCCTCCCCTTCTGGACGGAGCGTCCAGTCAAACAAGCGTTCGCCCCGTGTGACCGGGCCGCGGTCCGTGGCCGTTCGCGCCGCCGCAGGCGGCCTCCACGGCTGCGGACCACCGAGGGGGACAGGGCGGAGGCGGCCCGAGCCCCGCTCGCCCGCCGGAGCTCGATCAAACTTCGACCGAATGGAGAGAGAGAGAGAGAGAGAGCGCGAAGCGAACGAATAAGAGGCGCTAGGCGAACGACCGCGAGAGGAGGAGGCGGTCGCAGTCGCCGCAGAAGAAGTCCAGCTCGTCGAGGCGGGCGGACCAGCCGGGCGGGAGCCACTGGATGCTCCGGCACCGCCGGCACGGGATGTTGTTGGTGTGCAGCGCCTCGCCCAGCCCGGCCAGGGTGGAGGGAAGGGGGCGGGCCGGCTTGGCTCGGGCCACCGCCCGCCCGTTCTTGGCCGACCGCTCCCGCGCCTGCCGCTCGGCGTGGGCCTTCACCGACTGCTCGGCCCGCTCCCGCTGGGCCTGCTCGAACGGCACCCCGAAGTTGGGGGGCGGGTCAGGGGCCTTCCTGGCGGTGGTGGCGCTTCGGCGTTGCTTGGCCTTCTCCGACGCGCGCCGCATCTCGATGGGTGTGGCGTCCCGGGCCCACTTGTAGGCCTCGTTCAACTCCTTCATGCGCCGCTCGGCCTCCCGGCGCACCGCGTCGGGCGCCTCGGCGTAGCGGTCGGGGTGGAATAGCTGGGCCATGACCCGGTAGGCGGCGGTGATCTCAGCCTTGTTGGCCGTGCTGGGGACCCCCAGAGCCTGGTACGGGTTGATGTCCATGACCGGCGCCCGGCGGGGGCCTACCTCGCCACGCCCGCCGGCCCGGTGTGGTCCATGGGCCCGATTTTACCGGTCGCCGTCCGGACGGCAGCCGCCTGAGGTCACTCAACAGTGCTCGAGGTGGCGGGCCAGGTCGGCCAGGCCCATGGGCCCCAACTCCAGGGCATGGGCGTGGAACGCCTTGAGGTCGAAGTCCGCCCCCGCCCGGCGGCGGGCCGCCTCCCGGCCGGCCAGCCACACCCGCTCCCCCACCTTGTAGCTGATGGCCTGTCCCGGGAGGCCCAGGTAGCGGTCAACCTCGTTGGCCACGAAGGCGGGGGGCTGGGAGGCCCGCTCCAGGAGCAGGGCAACGGCCAGGTCCGGCGTCCAGCGCCGGCCGGGGCAGAACCGCTCCGCCTCGGGAATGCGCAACCCCAGGTGGAGCCCGATGTCCACGATCACCCGGACGGCCCGCATGGCCTGGCCGGACAGCATCCCGAGCTCGTGGTCCGGGTTCTCGAGGTACCCCAGCTCGCCCATGAGCCGCTCCCCGTAGAGGGCCCAACCCTCCCCGTGCCCGGCGGTGAAGGCCATGGTGCGCTGGAACCGGTTGAGCCGGTCCTTCCGGTACTGGGTCATGGCCATCTGGAGGTGGTGGCCGGGAACCCCCTCGTGGTAGGCGGTGGACACCTCGCCCCAGAGCGGGAAGCGGGTGCGCCCCTGGGTCGGGTACCACGTCCGGCCCGGCCGGCTGAAGTCCTCCGACGGCGGCGTGTAGTACTGGGACGCGGCCCCGCCGGGCGGGGCCAGCCTCGCCTCCAACCGGCGCAGCGGCGCCGGGATCTCGAAGTGCACACCGTCGAGGCCGGCCAGCGCCTCGTCCATGAGGCCCTGGAGCCAGGCCACCAGGCGGTCCTCCCCCTCGATGGCGCGGGCCGGGTCCGTGTCCAGCAGGAGCTTCACCTCGCCGAGGGGTGCGCCGGGAAGGATGCGGTCGGCGACCCGGGCCATCTCGCCCTCGATGCGGTTCAGCTCGCTCCAGCCCCACTGGTAGGTCTCGGCCAGGTCCAGGTCGGCGCCGTTCCAACCGCGGGAGGCGAGAGCGTAGCGGTCGGGGCCCACGCCATCCTCGCCGGCCGCGGCGGCGGCGTACTCCCCCGCGAGCCATCCGGCCAGGTCGTCGAAGGCCTGGCCCGCGTCAGCGGCGGCCTGGTCAAGCCGGCGGCCCAGGAGGACGTCCCCCGCCGCGGCGTCGTACCGGTCCACCAGGCGGGCGAAGTAGGGCCCGCTCCCGTCCACGCCCTCGGCCCAGGCCCGGGCCTGTGCGGCGCAGGCCAGGGCCTGGCGACGGGCGGCCACGGTGCCGGCCACCACGCCCTCCTGCAGGCTGGCCCGGATGCCGGCCACCGCGGCCGGGACGGCCGCC
>JBOGHQ010000173.1:0-6990 GCA_050744785.1 Acidimicrobiales bacterium
TCCGCGCGGCCAGCGGCCTGCGTGCAGCACCGACGACCTCCACACAGGAATGTCGGCTCGGTCGAGGGCCCAGCTGCAGCGAACCGGCCGCCCTGGTGGTCACCGCACCCGGGCCGGGCCGCCGGTCGCGACCACCTCCGGCTGACCCCGGCCGCGGCCGGCGCCCCCGCCGTAGGCTGCGCACATCGAGGACGCGTGCGTCATGACGCATCTGCCGTTCCTTCGCATGGCGGTGCCGGAGGTGCGGTTCGGGGGCGGCTCCCTCTTCGCGCTCCCCTTCGAGCGCTTCGACCGACTCACCATGGGCGCCTTCAGCGATGGCCGCGACCGGTACGAACGCACCGGGCCGGTGTTCCTCGTCGAAGGGAACGAGCGTGGCGACGGGGACACGGCGTCGGAGGCCAGCGCACTCAACGAGACGACCCGGGCCCAGGCCGCCCTGAACCTGGCCGTGCCCGGCCTCGGCGTCCCGGGCCCCGCCCTGTCCCTCACGCTGTTCGCCCACGGCGACACACCGACCGGGAGCACCCAGGGCGATGCCGATCTGGAGCTGCTGTTCCTGCACGACGCGGCCGGCCCTCCCCTCGACCGGGTCGACCTGGCCCGGGCCGAGCGGCTGCTGGCCGTGGTGGACCGGGCCGGCGGCGAGCAGCTGGCTGCCCTGCTGGCCCTGGGCGGTGCGGCCACACCGTCGCTGACCCCGTCGGAGCAGCTGACCCTGTGCACGGTGACCCTCGAGGCGCTGCTGCTGCCCGAGATCACCTCCGGCCTCCGCCGGGCGTTCTGCCGCCGGCTGGCCCACCTCACCGCCCTCGACGACGGCGAGCGGGAGCAGATCGAGGCCCTGGCCTCCGCGCTCTACACGGCCCGCAGCGAGACGGTCCACGGCGGCTCGCAGGCCGCCGGGGCGATGGGCGGCGGCGTGGCCCAGGTCCTCCTGGCCCGGGCCGTCATCGCCCTCGACGGGTCGGGGGCGGCCGAGGATCTCCAGGCTCGCCGGGACGCCCTGGAGGAGGGGCCGGTCCTCCCGTCCCCGGAGCTGGCCGAGCTCCTGCCGCCGCTCACCTTCGGCCACCGCCCCGCCGTGCGCATGTCGCAGCCCACCACCCGGCTGCCGCCGTCGTCGTGGTCGCCGGACCTCCTCCCCGTCGCAGAGGACGAGATGGTCGTCGTCGCACCGATGCCCGGCCTCACCGCTGAGGAGGTCCCGGCCGAGCTGGCGGGCGCCGGCTTCCCGCTCACCCTGCTGGAGCCGGCTCAGGTCCTGGCCTTGGAGGACCGGGACACCAGCCGGGACTTCGTGGCCCAGCTCCTGGTCACGACGCCGGCGGTGGCCTCCGTGGCGCTGGCCGCCGAGCACGCCGGCGGGCCGTCACCGGGCAACGCCAGCATCGTGGAGGTTCGGGAGCGGCTGCGGCCCTGGCAGGACGCCGCCGTCTCGACCCTGCGCCTGGCCGGGCTGGACCGCTTCCAGGACCCCGAGCTGCTGGGCGACTTCGCCCTGGTGCACGGGTCGTTCCGCTACCGGCGGCCCACGGTCTACCGCCAGACGGTGCTGCTCCGAGCCAGGGGTGAACCCCAGTCCCTCACCCCTGCCCACGTGGCCGACCTGGCCCGCCTCTGGCCGCTGGTGCTGGCCGCCACCGCCGGCCGCCCCTCACCCGTGGTCGACCACGTCCTCGCCCTGTTCCGGCGGGCCCACGACGCCGTCACCCTCTCCCCCGCGGTTCGCCTCCAGTTCCTGTTCGCCGCCCTGGAGGCCATGTTGGGGCGGTCGCCTCGGCCTCCTGCGCCACACCCGGTCGCCGTCCTCGCCGGCGTGGCCCCCGTCGCCGACCCCGTCCCCTTCGACTGGTACGCCGAGCACGGCCGGGGAGTGCGCAACGCGGTGGCCCACGGCTACTGGGAAGCGCAGGACGACGGTCCCACCGGCGCCATGGCCGTCCCCCTCCTCACCGCGCTGGTGGCCCAGGTCATCCCCCCGTTCCTCATGGCCTGGGCAAGGTTCGGTGACGACCGGGGGCCGCGCGCCGCGTTCCTGGACACTCTGGCCGGAGCCGGGGCCGGCGCCGGCCTGGACTGGCGGGCCGAGGCAGCCACCCTGCCGGCGGTCGAGGCCCAATTGGCCGGGGCCCGCCTCGTGCGCTACGCCCGGGTGGGGGCGGAGCGGCTGGTGGAGGAGGGCCGGGCCGCTCTGGAGACAGGCGACCTGGAGGGGGCCCGGCGCTGTTTCCTGCGGGCTGCCGATGCCGGCCTGGTGCTGGCGCTCAACGACCTCGGCATCCTGGAGCGCGCCGCCGGCAACCTGGACGAGGCCCGCCGCTGGTACGCCATGGCCATCGACGCCGGCGACGCCCGGGCCGTGTACAACCTGGGCATCCTGGAGCAGACGGCGGGCCACGGCGACGAGGCCCGCCGTCTCTACGAGCAGGCCGCCGCCGAGGGGGAGCCCAAGGCCATGAACAACCTGGGCTTGCTGGAGGAGCAGGAAGGGAACCTGGACGCCGCCCGCCGCTGGTACGAGCGGGCCGCCGAGGGTGGCAGCCTGCGGGCCTTCGACAACCTGGGGACGCTGGCCCACCAGGCCGGCGAGCTCAACGAGGCGGCCGCCTGGTGGGCCCAGGGCGCCGCCGGCGGCGACCTGCGCTCAGCCCGGTGCCTGGGGCAGCTGTACCTCGAAGCGGGCGACCTGGAGGAGGCCGAGACCTGGTTCGAGGAGGCGGCCGACGCTGGCGACGGCCCCTCGATGTTCTACATGGGCATCCTGGCCAACGACGCCGGCAACACCGTCGAGGCCGACCTGTGGTGGGGCGACGCCGCCGCCCACGGCGTGCTCGGGGCCCACCAGCAGCTCGGCCTGCGGGCCTACCAGGCCGGCGACCCTGCGCGGGCCAGGTACCACTGGACGGCCGGCGCCGACGGTGGCGACCTCCAGTCGGCCTTCCTGCTCGGCGTGCTCGACGACCAGGAGGGACGAGGCACGGCCTGGCTGGAGCGAGCTGCGGCGGCGGGGCACGCGGCTGCGGTCGAGGCCCTGGCCGCGAGGGAGGCGGCGCCGTGACGGCCGAGCCGGCCCCGGGCCCGTCGGGCCGCACCGCCATGCTGCGCTCGTGGCGCAACGGCATCCAGATCATGCACCGGTCCCATGCCCAGTCCGCCACCGCCTTCACGCGGCGGGCACGTCTCCTGGCCGTGACCACCCTGGTCCTGTCCACCATCGTGGGAACGTCGATCTTCTCCAGCATCGACGCCGAGCAGTCCACCGGCTGGAAGGTGGCCACCGGGCTGGTCAGCCTGGCCTCGGCCGTGTTCGCCGCCCTCCAGGCCTTCCTCAACTACCCCGACCTGGCCGAGCGCCACCGCCAGTCCTCGCTGCGCTACGGGACCCTTCGCCGCCGCCTCGACCTCCTCACCACCCGCCCCGGTCACGAGGGCGACGACGAGGAGCTGAAGGCCATCCGCACCCAGTGGGACGAGATCGTGGAGACGGCGCCGGTGGTCCCCCAGGGCATCCATCGCCGGGTGGAGCGGGAGGTCCTGGCCCGCAACCAGGACCGGCCGGCGGAGCTGCCCGACGCCTGATGACCGAGCCACTCCCGGATCTGCAGGCCGGGATGTGGCTCCAGGGATCATCAGCCGCTGGATCTCCGCGGTGCTCTCGCCGTTCCGCGGTCACCAAGCGCCCCTGCAGGGCGAAAAGTGCCCGCGGAATGGCCGTACATCCGAAGCCGAGTGCGGGCGCTGGCGTCCCCGACGACGCGGTTGGCCCCGGCGCGGCGGGATGCACGCTCGGCTCGATCGGGACTCGTCTCAGGCGGTTCCACCGGCGGCGCCCGCGGCACCGACGAGCTGCGTCGCCGCCCGCCCGGGGGCGACGTGGCGGCTCGACCCGTCCCTCAGCAGCTCCAGCACCGCTCCCTCGGGGTCGTGGGCCAGCGGGACCACGAATCCCTCGTGGAAGGCGTGGCAGCACCGCCCTGCGAACCATGAACCCAGCAGGGGCACCGCGAAGATCCCGCCACCGCCGGCCAGGCCGCGGCCCAGGGCGTCGACTTGACGGATGAAGGCGCCGTCGGGTGCCAGCATCGCCACCAGCGCCTCCCCCACCGTCGGGCCGCTTCCGCCGACCATCGGCGCCGCCCAGAGTTCCTCCGCGCCGGAGGCGAACCAGTTCTGGACCGGATTGTCGGGTGACACCCCTGGCACCATCGCCTCGGCCCGGAAGCGGTCGTCGTCGGCTCCGGTGGCCTCCCGCACCGCCCGGTAGAGCGCCTCGCCTCCCGTCCGGTGGCCGGCCGCCCCCAGCCCGTAGGCCACCTCCACGTCGTCGATGCCGGCCCGCACTGCAGACAGTGCCAGCGCCTTCGTCGCCCCCTCCTCCAAGTGGCCGTCGCCGAACACCATCCCACCCCCCTCCACGGCCAACCCGTGGGTGTTGTCCCAGTCGTGGAACACCCGCGCCACCAGGTCGCCCAGCGACAGCTCTGGGTAGCGGCCCGTTCGCCGGGTGAGCTCGACCAAGGTGCGGCGCTCGACGAAGCGGTGCGGGAAGAGGCGCAGCAGTCCGTTCAACTCCCGCAGGGCCCGGGCCGTGTCGGTCGCCACCTTTCGCTGGAGCAGTTCCCAGAAGGCCGAGAAGCGGGAGTGCCAGTAGTGGCGGATGTCGGCCACCGGGGTGCGGAGGTGGCCGGCCGCGAAGGCGTCGGTGAGGTAGTGCTGGGCGGCTGCCTCCCGGGCCATGCCCGCCGAGACGTCACCACCGGAGAGGCCGGCCCCCCACGCCCCGTCCAGGGCGCGCCGGTGGAGGCGGCGGTAGGCGGCCGGGGCCGAGGGCGCCCCGCTGGCGGTGGCCACACCGGCCCGGCCGGGGGCCACGAAGTGGTCGTCGTTGGCTGCCGCCAGGGTGAGGTACCGGTCCCGCACCCGGCGCTCCACCTCGCCCGCATTGGCGCCGGGCCGCAGCTGTATCCCGGCGAAGGCCCCGCCCGGCTCGAAACGGGGATCCGCCGTCTCCTCGTCCACCGCCGCGACCTTGAGGGCGCACACCAGCTCGTCCCGGGTCCCGGGCGCATGGCCGGCCCGGCCCGGCACGGCGGCCAGGGCGAACAGCCCGTCCTCGGCGCCGTCGGTGGCGGCGAAGAAGTCGCCGCTCAGCGCCACCACGTCGCCGTAGGTGAGGGCGAAGGGCCCACCGGCCGGCCCGCCCAGCTCGACGGGGGCGGCGCCGGTGGCGGCGTCGCCCAGGGACCGGTGCTCGTACGACCTCATCGCCTGCCCCCGCTTCCGGGCTTGGACCGCCGGCGGAGCTTGACGCAGCACATGCCCGCCTCGGGCTCGAGGCGGGCGGTCAGGCCGGTGTGGCCGAGGCCGTCCAGCACGCCCTCCAGCAGGTTGCGGTTCATGGTGCAGACCAGCTCGGTGTAGTCGGCGGCCAGGGCGTGGAAGGGGCAGTTGGCCAGGCTGACCTCGCCGCCTTCCAGGCGGGGCTCGTAGCCCACCTCGGCCAGGGCCCGGCACCCCGCCGCGGTGAGGGCTTTCTGGCCGGGCCGGGCCCCGAGGCACCGCCGGGCCTCCCGGCCCAGAGCCCGGCCCGTCTCCTGGGCGGCCTGGCGCAGGGCCTCGGCCACCTCGATCCGCTGCCGGCCGGCGTCGTGCACGGCCCGGGCCAGCACCCGCCCGGCCAGGTCGTAGCGGCGCTCGGGCAGGCTGACCTCCACCTCCGCGGCCGCCCGCCGGTAGAGCTTGGCCGGCCGGCCCGCTCCCGGCCCACCGCGCCCGGGCGGGCGGCGGAACTCCACCTCCAGCAGGCCGTCGTCCACCAGCTTGTCGAGGTGGAACTTGGCCGTGTGGCGGGCCACGCCCACGCCGGCGCAGGCCTCGTCCCGGCTCACCGGGCTGGCGCGGGCCACCACGTAGCGGTACAGGGCCCGCCGCACCGGCTCACCCAGCGAGGCGATGCCCTCCACCCGGGTGTCGAAGTCGGCCCGCCCCGGCGGCGGCGCCTCTGTTGATCCCATGCCGCCTCCCTTCTATCGGACAGATCAGTTGACGAAAGTTGCTGCTCCCTCTAAGGTAGACCACATTCTCCCTTACAACAAGGAGCGATGACCATGGCAACCCTCACCTCCACCGGCTCGATGGGCCGGCCCACCGTCGCCACCCCGGCCAAGGACCTCTCCCACCCCGGCGTGCAGGCCTTCTGGCTGCTACGCCTGGGCTTCACGGTGGCGCCCATCCTGTTCGGCCTGGACAAGTTCGCCCACGTCCTCGTGGACTGGGACCGCTACCTGGCCCCCGAGTTCACCGACCTGTTCAACGCCGAGGCCCACACCCTCATGTACCTGGTCGGCGCCGTCGAGATCCTGGCCGGGTTGGTAGTGCTGCTCAAGCCTCGCTTCGGCGGCTACCTGGTGGCGGCCTGGTTGGGCGCCATCATCGTCAACCTCCTCCTCCAGGCCGACTTCTACGACATCGCCCTGCGCGACTTCGGCCTCCTGCTGGGCGCCCTCACCCTGGCGCGGCTGGCGAGCGCCTACCAGCCCGCGCCGGAGACCGCACGCCCCCGACCGCGGTAGGGCGCCGGCGAGGTGGGCGATCCCGTGGCCCGCGCGGAGCCATCAGGATCGTCCGGCCGGTCCTGCCGACCCGGCCCACGCCGGTGACTGCTTGCCACCGAACGGTGGCGGCCCCAGCGGTTGCCACCGTACAGTTTCATGGGGGAACCAGGCAGAGCTGGCTCGGCGTGCCGGAGTCTCGCGCAAGTGGATCTACGAGTTCGAGGCCGGCAAGCCAACGGCAGAGTTAGGGCTGCTGCTTCGCGTCCTCGACGAACTCGATCTGGAGCTCGAGCTCAGCCTGCGCTCAGAGTCCCAGGGCGACGCTGGGGACGCCGCGATCGATCTGGACGCCCTCCTCGACGAGCACCGCGGCGATGGCTGACAACCTCGCCGTCATTCTTTCGCCTCGCCCCCCTCTACGACGTCGCTTCTG
>JBOGHQ010000174.1:0-2103 GCA_050744785.1 Acidimicrobiales bacterium
CGAGTAAATAACGTCCGGATTCCGGACGTTATTTACTCGGGACGGTGGGGGCGGGTCAGCCGAGGGCGGCGGCCACCGCCTCCAGGTCCTCGGGGGCGGCCACCCGCCGGTCCAGGCCGAGATTGGCCTCCCAGTGGGCGATCTCCTCGGGCGGGCGCACGTCGGCGCCAGGGTCGGGGGCCCCGGGGACCCGGAACACGTACAGGTTCCAGTACTTGGTGAGCCCGAAGCGGGCCAGGTGCGGGTGCATGGCCCGCTCGACCCGGTCGCAGCGCACGAAGCCGGCCTCCTCGAAGCGGGCCGTCCACCACGAGAACGAGGCGATGGTTAGGTGGCCCTCGATGGGCTCGCCCCGGGCGTCCCGGTAGAGGTCCTCGTAGGGGATAGGGCCCTCGTAGCCGGGCCCGAGCGACTCGTAGTGGGGGACCCGCTCGTTGCGCACCTTGACGGTGAACCAGCCATCGGGGCCATTGCGGTTGAGGCCGAAGGAGGGGATGGTGGCCACCACGTAGCCCTTGGTCACCCGGCGCAGCTCAGCCAGGGCGCGGGGCACCAGCTCGGGGGGCAGGTGCTCCAGGGTCTCCAGCACGGTGAGCAGGTCGAAGCGGCCGTCGGGAAAGGGGAGCCGGCGGGTGAGGTCGCCGTAGCTGATGTGGCCACGGGCGCCCTGGGCAGCCTGCTCGACGGCGTACTGGCTGACATCGACGCCGCAGGCGTCGACACCCAGCTCCCGCAGCGCCTCCACCACGAAGCCGGTGGCGCAGCCCACGTCCAGGGTGCGGCCCACGTCGAACCAGCGCCACACCAGGTAGGCGGCGGCGTTGGCGTTGCTGGTGTCCCGGTCGTAGCGCTCGTAGCCGGACAGGCCCATGCGGTCGAGCGGGTCCCGGCCCGACCCGAAGTAGCCGGCTCCGTAGACGTCGTCGTCCAGGGCCCGGCCCAGCTCCCTGGCCACGGTGGCCATGACCCGCCGCAGCCGGGGGCGGGAGCGGGCCGTGCTGCGCAGCACGCTCCGCACGCCGGCAACCACCGGTCGCAGCGCCTCGGGAGCCATGGCTGGGGAAGTTACCCGGGGGCGGCCGGCGCCGGCCCGGCCGCCAGTGCCACGCCGTAGACGGTGACGCCGGCCGGCACCACGTACACGGTGGGGCCGGTGTCGAGCTGGACGGGCGTGGCCACGCCCTGGGCGAGCAGCTCGACCACCTCGGGCCCCGGCTCGTCCACCACCAGGACGGCCCGGGCGCCGGGCGCCAGCTCCACCACGCGGTCGCGCTCGTGGTGCCAGCGCCGCCCTTCCGCCGACCATTCGTGAAAGCCCAGCTGGAGATAGTGCTGGCGGAACTGGGGCAGGGTCAGCATGGAGTGGCGGAACCGGTGCCCGCCGTTCATGTACACGAAGACCAGCTCGTCGGTGGCCGGAGCGAAGGCTCGCCCCAGGGCGAGGTGCCGCTCCACGTCCTCGTCGGTGCTGCGCAGGGCCGAGGCGGTGAGCCGGTAGGGGGCGCCGAAGCGGGACCTGGTGAACCACGGCAGGTCGCCGTCCACGAGGGACTGGGGGAGGAGGCCGGGGGCGCCCGCGAAGCGCAGCAGCTGGACGGCGCAGGCCAGCGCGACCAGCCCGCTGGCCACCAGCCGGTGCCGGCCGGTGAGCCGGCTGGCCGGCCACAGCAGGAGCAGCACCAGGGCGGGCAGGTAGGACAGCACGTAGCCGGCCTTGCCGAAGTGGAACAGGGTGACGAAGGCGAAGGGCGGGAGGGCGGCCGCCGCCAGCAGCAGGGGCGGGCCGGACCGGGACCGACGCCGCTCGGCCGACGGGGCGGGTGCGAGAGGGTCGGCTGCCAACCGGCGGGACAGCACGGCCGCCACCGCCGGGACGGGCAGCAACAGGGCGGTGGCGGCCAGCGTGTAGCCGGTGGCCTGGCCGATGTTGTAGCGGGCCCCGTCGCCCGGCGCGCCGTAGACGATGGAGCTGACCTCCACCGCCTGGCGCCAGATCTCGGACCCCGCCTCCCGCACCGCGCCGAGTCCGCCGGGTTGCTCGACGGCCATGGGAATCACCCACACGGCCAGGCCGAGGGCGCCGGCGGCGGCGCTGGCCAGCAC
>JBOGHQ010000175.1:0-5337 GCA_050744785.1 Acidimicrobiales bacterium
GGCGGGCCAGCCGGGCCACGTGGACCACGTCGTCGCGGGTGATGCGCTCGGGCATGCGGTCCGGCAGCCTATGCGGCCCCCCGAGCCACGACCCCTCGAGTTTGGCTCCCGGCTTCTGGCCCCCCGACTCGAGACCATGGTGTCGATTCCTGGGGCCAGAACGGTCAGGGGCGGGGACGGGGCCGGTAGGGTGCGCGGGCCCCGCCCCGTCCCGAGGAGAGCACCGTGGCCGACAAGTACCCGTTCCTGAGCGACGAGTGGATGACCGAAGCCAGGCGCATCCGGGAGGAGCTGCGGGGGCAGGTGCCAGCCGGCGACCAGTCGGTGAAGCTCAACCAGGTCATCACCGACGTGCCCTTCGGCGAGGGGACGGTGAACGCCCACCTGGACACCTCAGGCGGGGAGCTGGAGCTGGAGCTGGGTCACCTCGAGGACGCCGAGGTCGCCATCACCCTCGACTACGCCACCGCCCGTTCCGTGTTCGTCGACCCCCAGAGCGCGGTCCAGCACTTCATGGCCGGCAAGATCAAGGTCCAGGGCGACATGACCAAGCTGCTGAACGTGGTGCAGGCGCCGCCGGAGTCACTGGCGGGCGAGGCCCAGCGGCGCATCGCCGAGATCACCGACATGTCCGACTGACATCTGCCCCGATGGCGCGTGCAACGGCCCACGAGGGCGGCGTGCGCCGGCAGCGGCTGGGGGAACACTGCCTCGACATCACCGACCCCGTGGGCCTGCTCGAATGGGATTGTCGGGCCAACCCGGCCCCGAGTCGAGGACCATTTTCGATCTGCCCATTTCGGGCTAGCCCGCGCCCGCCGGAGCACGACCGGTTCGGCCGAATGGAGTGAGCGCGAACGAATGAGGCCGAGGCACTAGCGGACGAAGAGGAACACGCCCGTGCCGCGGACCACCTTGGTGCCTGGCTGCGGGTCGGTGAGGAACACCAGCCGGCCCCCCGGCCGCCCGCCGGTGCCACTGACCTGGAGGCCGGCGGCCTGGAGGGCGGCGGTGGCGTCGGCCACCGACCGCCCCGCCACGTCCGGCACGGGCACGGTGTCGGGCCCCTTGGAGACGTTCACGGTGACGACCGAGTCCCGTTCCGCCGTCCGCCCCACGACCGGCTTGGTGGAGACCACCAGGCCCTTTTCCACGTCGGAGCTGAACACCTCGGCCTTCTCCGCCTTCAGGCCCGCGCCGGCCAGCAGGGCGGCCGCCTCGTCGTAGGACTTGCCCCCGACGTCGGGGATCTCCCGGGGGGCCGGCCCGGCCGAAACCGTGACGGTGACCTCGGTGCCCTTCTGGAGCTCCTGGCCGGTCGGCGACCACGACAGGACGGTCCCCTTGGGCACCTGTTCGTCCGGCTGGGGGACGACCTTGGCCACCAGCCCCCGGTCGGTGAGGGCCTTCTCGGCGGCGGCCTGGTCGAGGTCGGTGAGGTCGGGCACGGCGCGAGGCGCCGGGCCCTTCGAGAGCCACACGGTGACGGTGCCGCCCTCGCGGAGCTCGCGCCGCGGCGGGGGGTCCTGCTCCAGGATCTGCCCCGGCGGCAGGTCCTCGTCGAAGCGGTCGGGGCCGGTGCGGACCTTGAACTCCTCGTCGGCGACCTCAGCCCGGGCCTGGGCGATGGTCTTGCCCCGCAGCGACGGCACGGCATGCTCCGGCAGCAGGGCGGTGCGGATGGCCGGGACGGCGGCGGCGGCCGCCACTGCGAACAGGAGGGCGACCAGCACCCACGGCCAGCGCCGGCGGCGGCGGTGGGCAGCGGGCAGCACCATCTCGGCCGACGACTCCAGGCCCAGCTCGGTGCCGTCGGGGTCGGCCGGGCCCGGAGCAGCGGTCCCCAGCTTGGTGAGATCGGGGTCGTCGAGGTCCAGCACCACCGTGTCGCCGTCGACGGGGGCCGGCACCAGCGGCACCGGCGCCGGCGCCGGCAGGTGGCGGGCCGCCTGGTCCAGGGCGGTGACCAGCTCCCGGGCGTCGAGCCGGTCGGCCGGATCGGGGGCGGTGGCGCCGGTCAGGGCGGGGACCAGCGGCCCCAGCTCCTCGGGGACCTCCATTGTGGCGTCGATGCGGGCCATCAGGGTGGCGATGGTGGTGTCGGCCGAGAAGGGCACCTGCCCGGTGACCGCCTCCACCAGCACCAGCGCCAGCGAGTACACGTCGGCCTTGCCGTCCACGGACAGGCCCTTGGCCTGCTCGGGGGAGGCGTAGCGGGCTGTGCCCAGGATGACGCCGGCCGGCTCCGTCCAGGCCGCCTCGGCCAACGCCCGGGCCAGGCCGAAGTCGGCCACGCACAGCCGCCCCTCCTCGTCGAAGACCAGGTTGGCGGGCTTCACGTCCCGGTGCACCAGGCCCCGGCGGTGGGCGTACTCCAGCGCCTTGGCCGCCTCCAGCCCCACCGTCAACGCCTGCGACGGGGACAGCCGGTGACCGGCGTCGAGGATGTCGCGCAGGCTGCCGCCGCCCAGGTGCTCGAGCACGAGGAACGGCCCCTCGGAGGACTCGCCCCAGTCGAACACCCGCATCACGTGGGGGTGGTTGAGGGCGGCGGCCTGTTGGGCCTCGGCGCGGAAGCGGCGCAGGAACGGCTCGTCCTCGGCCATGGCGGGGTGCAGCACCTTCACCGCCACCCGCCGGCGGAGGGTGACGTCCTCGGCGAGGAACACCTGGGCGGACGCCCCGGAGCCGATCGGCGTGAGAAGCCGGTAGCGGTTCCCGAGGACCCGACCGACGCGATCGGCCATTCTCGACGTGGCCATCAGAAGGAGGCTAGCGGCTGGCATCCGTCCGGCCGTGGACGCCCCAGGCCCTTCCCCGCCGCCGGCCTCGACAACAATGGGGCCGTGTCCTCCCCCGCCGGGCCCGGCGCCCTCTTCACGCCCCGCCGGGTGGTGTCGTCCATCCTGCTGGCCGCCGCCTTCGCCGGCCTGTACGTGGCCTTCGTGCTGCACGACGACACCCCCAATCCCAAGCTGCGCCCGGCCCCGGTGCGCACCGTGTCGCCCGAGGAGGGCACCCTCCAGCTGCGCCAGACGGAGATCTTCGCCGAGCTCCAGCCCAACTACCGCGGCACGCTGACCGTCAACGGCACCGCCATCCCCAACGACCAGCTGGACGTCATCGACGGGCTGAACCGCATCTCGTTCACGCCCGCCGAAGGCCACGAGATCGAGGAGCTCCCCCCGGGCCGCACCTGCGCCATCGTCGAGTACGAGCAGATCACCGATCCCGGCATCGAGCCGGGCCAGTACCGCTGGTGCTTCAACGTGTCCTGAGACCGCCGGTCACAGCTCGCCCGTCTCCAGGAGGCGCTCGAAGGCGGCCTCGTCGATCACCGGCACACCCAGCTCGGCCGCCTTGGTGACCTTGGCCCCGCCCGGGTTCTCGCCCACCACCACGGCAGTGGTGTGCTTGGAGACGCTGCCGGGCGACTTCCCGCCCCGTGAGGTGATGGCCTCCTCAGCCGCCTCCCGGGACCACCGCTCGAGCGTGCCGGTGACGACCACGGTGAGCCCGGTCAGCGTCTGCGGCTGGTCCGGGGCGCCGGGGCCCTCGACGTTCACGCCGGCGGCCCGCAGCTTCTCGACCAGGGCCCGGTTGCGCTCGGCGTCGAAGAAGCGGTGGACGCTGCTGGCGATGGTGGGGCCGATGCCCTCGACCCGGGCCAGCTCCTCCTCCGACGCCTCCATGATGCGGTCGAGACCGCCGAAGGCGCGGGCCAGCACCTGCGAGCCGGTGCCGCCCAGGTGGGGGACGGCCAGGGCGGCGAGCAGGTTGGCCAGCGGGCGCTGCTTGGAGTCCTCGATGGCCTGGCCCAGGTTGCCCACCGAGATGTCGCCGAAGCGCTCGATGGCCCGCACCTTCTCGAGGTCCAGGGTGTAGATGTCGCCGGCGTCGGCGATGAGGCCGTGGTCGATCAGCACCTGCACGGTCTTCTCCCCGAGCCCGGCGATGTCCATGGCCCAGCGGGACGCGAAGTGCTCGATGCGCCGGGCCCGCTGCGCCGGGCAGTCGGGGTTGACGCAGTTGGTGTCGGCCGCCCCCTCGGCCCGCACCAGGGGCCCGCCACAGGACGGGCAGGTCGACGGGAAGCGCCACTCCGGCAGGCCCTCCGGCCGCAGGGACAGCACCGGTCCCACCACCTCGGGGATGACGTCGCCGGCCTTGCGCACGATGACGGTGTCGCCCACCCGCACGTCCTTGAGCCGCACCTGGTCCTGGTTGTGGAGCGTGGCCACGCCCACGGTGGAGCCCCCCACGAACACCGGCTCGAGGGTGGCGAAGGGGGTGGCCCGCCCCGAGGGGCCGATGGACACCTCGATGTCCTTGAGCAGGGTGGTGCGCTCCTCGGGCGGGAACTTGTAGGCGATGGCCCACCGGGGCGACTTGGCCGTGGCGCCCAGCTCGGCCCGCTGGCCGAGGTCGTCCACCTTCACCACCACGCCGTCGATCTCGTAGTCGAGGTCGTGGCGGTGCTCCTCCCAGTGGCGGCAGAAGGCGTGCACCTCGTCCAGGGTGTCCAGCACCTTGTTCTCGGGGTTGACAGGGAGACCGGCCTGCCGCACGAAGGCGAGCGACTCGCTGTGCCGGGAGAAGGAGGGGCGGCCCTCCACCGAGCCGATCTGGTAGGCCCAGAACCCGAGCCGGCGACTGGCGGTGATGCTGGCGTCCTTCTGGCGCAGCGAGCCGGCGCCGGCGTTGCGGGGGTTGGCGAAGAGGCGCCCGCCCTCGGCCGCCTGGCGCTTGTTGAGCTCCTCGAAGGCGGGTGTGGGCATGTAGACCTCGCCTCTCACCTCCAGCACGGCGGGGGGCGGGTCGAGGGCCAGCCGCTCGGGCACCGCCTCCACCGTGGCCACGTTGGGGGTGACGTCCTCGCCCACCCGCCCGTCACCCCGGGTGGCGGCCCGCACCAGCACGCCGTCCTCGTACAGCAAGGAGATGGCCACACCGTCGATCTTCAGCTCGCAGGCGAACCGCACGTCGCCGGAGATGAACCGCTCCATGCGCTTGCCCCAGGCCACCAGCTCCTCGATCGAGGTGGCGTTGTCGAGCGACATCATCCGGGTGCGGTGCTCGACGGGGGCGAAAAGGAGCGACGGGGCGGCACCCACCTTCTGCGTCGGCGACGCGGCCGTGACCAGGTCGGGGTTGGTCTCCTCGATGAGGGCCAGCTCCCGCACGAGGGCGTCGTACTCGGCGTCGCTGATCTCCGGGTCGTCGAGCTGGTGGTAGCGGGCGTTGTGGTGCTCGATGAGGGCACGCAGCTCGTCGGCCCGCTGGGCCGGGTTGGCGGCCTCCCTCATCGCCGCCGGCGCACGGTGGCGGCCCCGCCGC
>JBOGHQ010000176.1:0-1643 GCA_050744785.1 Acidimicrobiales bacterium
CTCGGTGACCGAGTGCTGGGTGGGCTTGGTCTTCTGCTCCCCGCTCGGGCCCAGGTAGGGCACCAGGGTGAGGTGGATGTAGCAGACGTTCTCCCGGCCCACGTCCTTGCGGAACTGCCGGATGGCCTCCAGGAAGGGCAGGATCTCGATGTCGCCGACGGTGCCGCCCACCTCGGTGATCACCACGTCGACGTCGTCGGTGGCCAGCCGGTTGATGCGCTCCTTGATCTCGTTGGTGACGTGGGGGATGACCTGCACCGTCTTGCCCAGGAAGTCACCCCGCCGCTCCTTGGCGATCACCGACTGGTATATCGACCCGGTGGTGGTGTTCGACTCCCGGTGCAGGTTCTCGTCGATGAACCGCTCGTAGTGCCCGAGGTCCAGGTCGGTCTCGCCCCCGTCGTCGGTGACGAAGACCTCCCCGTGCTCGAAGGGGTTCATGGTGCCCGGGTCGACGTTGATGTACGGGTCCAGCTTCTGCATGGTGACCCGCAAACCCCGGCTCTTGAGGAGGCGGCCGAGGGCCGAGGCGGTGAGTCCCTTCCCGAGTGACGAGGCCACCCCGCCCGTCACGAAGATGTGTCTCGCCACGGGATTTGACCATACCCCAGGGCCCCGCCCCTCCGGGGTGACCGTCCCGGCGCCGCCTAGAGTGAGGCAGTGGCGCGCCCCAGAGTGATGCTCTCGGTGGCCAGCGGTGCGGCCCTCGTCTTCACCGCCCTGCTGCTGGCGGTCACCGCCCACCGGGGCCCGCTCCCGGGGGACGGCACGGTGCGGGATTGGTTCGACACGGTGTCCAACGCCGACAACCGCGACCTGGTCCTGCCGTTGGCCCGGCTCGGGGCCAGGGAGATCCTGGTGCCCCTGCTGCTGGCCGGTGGCCTGCTGCTGCTGTGGCGGCGCCGGTCGGCCGGCCCCCTGCTGCTCATGGCCGGCAGCTACGTGGGCATGGCCATGGTGGTGGGGCCGGCCAAGAAGGTCCTGCACCGCCCCGAGCCGTTCGACCTGCCCGGTGACATCGGCCGCAGCTTCCCCTCCGGCCACGCCGCCCAGGCCATCCTCGTCTACGGGATGCTGGCCGCCCTGGTGCTGGCCGGCCCGCCCGTGTCGGCACGGTGGCGGGCCGCCGCCACCGTGCTGCCGGTGCTGGCCAGCGCCGCCGTCGGCTTCGCGGTGCTGTTCCGCAACGCCCACTGGCTGAGCGACATGGTGGCCGGGTATGCCATCGGTCTGGTCTGGCTGGCCGGGCCGCTCGCCATGGCCGAGCTCCACGCCCCGTGGCTGCTGGGGCGGCGGGGGGAGCTGGTGGGGAGCCTTTCTGAACCCTCAGGTCCGTATGGCGGACCTGAGTGTTCAGAAACCCGGTCGTCCTAGCGGAGGCGGCCCCAGCGGTCCACCGCCCGCAGCGGCGGCACGGCGTCGATGACGCGACCGAACGAGACCGCCTCGCTGGCCAGGTTGAGGGCGGCCACGGCCACCAGGACGGCGGTGCGGGTGGCAGGGGCGCAGGCCAGCACCACCCCCAGCCCGACCGCCCCGCCCAGGGCGTTGGCGCCGGTGTCGCCCAGCATCAGGCGCTCGCGGAGGTCGTCGAGGAGGAGGGCGCCGGCCGCCCCGGCCACCACCGCCACGCCGGCCAGAGC
>JBOGHQ010000177.1:0-7398 GCA_050744785.1 Acidimicrobiales bacterium
TGGACCGCATCTTCGACGTCAACAAGGCCAGCACCCTGGCCGAGACGTCCGACGACGACGTGCGGGCCCTGGCCGACGCCATGGTGGAGCTGGAGCGCCGGGTGTCGTCGCAGCGGCGCGGCCTGCACGAGCGGCTCGACGCTCTCCAGGCCGAGTTGGTCCGGCGCTACAAGACCGGTGAGGCCAGCGTCGACACTCTGCTGGGGTAGGGGCCGCTGAGAGAGAAGCTGCGCCGCCCCTGGGAAGATCCAGGTCCCGCATAGGGTTTCCTTTGATCCGACATGCGCCGCCTGGCTGTCCTCTCCCTCCACACCTCCCCGCTGGCCCAACCGGGCTCCGGCGACAGCGGTGGCATGAACGTGTACGTGCGGCAGCTGGCCGCCGCCCTGGCCCGTTCCGGTGTGGCCTGCGACATCTACACCCGGGCCTCATCGCTCGACCCGGGCGCGGTGGTGACCGTCGAGCCCGGACTCCGGGTCCACCACGTCGCCGCCGGCCCGCTGGCGCCCATGGCCAAGGAGGACCTCCCCGCCGTGGTGGAGGAGTTCACCGCCGGGGTCCTGGCCCGGATGGAGCGCCATCCGGCCGATGCCATCTCGGCCAACTACTGGCTGTCGGGCCTGGCCGGCCACGCCCTGAAGCACCGCCTCGAGCTGCCCCTCGTGTCCACCTTCCACACCCTGGCCCGGGTGAAGGCGGCCGGCGACGTGGACCCCGAGGGCCGGGCCCGTGCCGAGCTCGAGGTGATGGGCTGCTCGGACGCGGTGCTGGCGTCCTGCACGGTCGAGGCGGCGGAGATGGCGGCCCACTACGACGTGGACCCGGGCCGCATCGAGATCGTGGCGCCCGGCGTCGACCACGCCTTCTTCTCGCCCGGCTACCGGCCCCAGGCCCGCCGGGCCCTCGGCCTGGAGGCGGGCGGGCCGATGCTGCTGTTCGTGGGCCGCATCCAGGCCCTCAAGGGCCTCGACGTGGCCGTCCGGGCGCTGGCCGAGGTCCTGCCCTGCTCGCCTGACGCCTTCCTGGTGGTGGTGGGTGGCCCCAGCGGCCCGGGCGGCGAGGCCGAGCTGGCCCGCGTCGCCGCCCTGGCCGATGAGCTGGGTCTCACCGGCCGCGTCCGCATGGTGCCGCCCCAGCCCCACGAGCTGCTGTCCACCTACTACCGGGCCGCCGACGTGTGCCTGGTGCCGTCCCGGTCCGAGTCGTTCGGCCTGGTGGCCTTGGAGGCGGCCGCCTGCGGCACGCCGGTGGTGGCCTCGGCGGTGGGCGGGCTGCGCACGCTGGTGGACCACGGCCGCACTGGGTTCCTGGTCGACGGGCGGGACCCGGGCGACTTCGCCGCCTACACCGCCGAGCTGCTGCACCACCCGGTGCTGGCCGCCGACATGGCGGCCCGGGCCGCCGAGCGGGCCCGGCGCTACACCTGGTCGGGAGCGGCCGCCAGCCTCCGCCGCCTCTGCACCGAGCTCACGTCCCGCGCCCTGGTGGAGTGCTCGTAGCAGCACCCGGCGAATCGGCCGATTGGCCCTTGTCGGCCCTGGAGGCCGGCGCTACGGTGAGCACCGCCGCGGGCCCGAGGGGCGGAACGGCGCCATTCGTTCGGGGAAGTGCGAATGTCGCCGGGAGGTTCCTCGGGCCTCGGCGCGCCGGGCCGGGAACTTGGCAGTTGTTGCCGTAAGTGACGGATGTCACTACCGTTTGCCCGGCTCCGCCGGGGAGCCGGGAGGAGCTGCGGGTGGCTTCTGGGCGTGGGAAGGTCTACCGAGCCGTGGTCGTGGCGCTGGCCACGCTCCTCCTCCCGGGCCTCGTCCCATCGCCCGTCGAGGCCGGGGAGACCGTGGCCGATGTCCGGGCCCGGCGGGAGGCAGCCCGCCAGAAGCGGGCCCGGCTGGCCGCCCAGCTGAACCACCTCCGCGCCTCCGACGCCCAGCTCACGGCGGCGGTGCGGGTCCTCGACCGCCAGGTGGCGGCCCAGCAGGCCGCCGCCGACGCCGCCCGCCAGGCCGTCCAGGCCGCCCTGGCCGCGGTGGCCGAGTCGGAGCGCAAGATCGCCGCCACCGAGGCCGAGATCACCAGCGTCCACACCGCGGTGGTGAACCGGGCCGTGTCGGTCTACGTCCGGCCCAAGGACAACGCCTTCGTGGGCATGATCGGCTCCAAGAGCCTGGGCGACGCCAGCCGGCGCAGCTCGCTGCTGGCCCAGGTGACCAACAAGGACCGTGACAGCCTCGACCGGCTCCGGGCCCTGCGGGAGGACCTGGGCGACGAGAAGGTCCGTGCCGACCAGGCCCGGGACCTGGCCGGCGAGCGGCGCAAAGAGGTGCTGGCCCAGCTGTCGCAGCTGCAGACGGCCCGCAAGGAGAAGCAACGCCTGTCCGACGCCCTGGAGGCCCGCATCCGGGACTACCAGGCCGAGGCCGACGCGGTGGCGGCCCAGGAGTCCGGCCTCACCGCCCTCATCCTGTCCCGGCAGCGCACCGTCATCGACCCCGGCCTGGACGGCCGGGTGTCCGGAGCCGGCCTGGTGTGGCCGGTGCGGGGCACGGTGACGTCCGGCTTCGGCCAGCGCTGGGGCCGGCTGCACGCCGGCATCGACATCGGCGCCCGCACCGGCGTGCCCATCCGGGCCGCCAAGGCCGGCGAGGTCATCTTCGCCGGCTCCATGAGCGGCTACGGCAACTGCGTCATCATCAACCACGGCGGCGGCCTCACCACCCTCTACGCCCACCAGAGCCGGATCGGCACCAGCGACGGGGCCAACGTGGGGCAGGGCGAGGTGATCGGCTACGTGGGCTCCACCGGCCACTCCACCGGCCCCCACCTGCACTTCGAGACACGCGTCAGCGGCTCGCCCCAGAACCCGCGGCGGTTCCTCCCGTAGCAGGAGCGAAGTAGCGTTCTACCTATGGGTTCCAGGACCAGCCGGTGGGCGCTGGCGCTGGTGGCCGCGGCCGCCCTGCTGGCCGGCTGCGGCTCGTCCGACGACCCGGGCGACCAGGCCAGTGGCGGCGCCACGTCGGCCCCGCCCTCGTCGTCCACGTCGAGCACCGAGCCCAAGGAGCGGTCGGCGCCCCGCTGGGAGACGGTCACCACCCTGGAGGGCTCCGGCCCCATCCGCACCGATGCCTTCGAGGTCCTCGCCGACGCCATCCAGTGGCGGGCCCGCTTCGAGTGCACGTCGGGCACCCTGAAGATCACCACCATCCCGCCGCCGCGCCGCGGCACCCCCATGGTGGACGAGGGTTGCCCAGGCAAGGGCGAGGGGTTCTCCATCGTCACGGGGTCGGTGCGCATGAACGTGGAGGCCACCGGTCCCTGGAAGCTCGTCGTGGACCAGCAGGTGGACTTCCCGCTGCGGGAGCCGCCCCTGGAGGAGATGGCCTCGGCCCCCGTGGTGGGCCAGGGCGACTTCTTCGACGTGGAGATGACCGGCAAGGGCACGGTGCGGCTGTACCAGCTGCCCGACGGCCGCAAGGCCCTGCGCTTCGAGAACTTCGAGGTCTCCAACAACACCGACCTGTTCCTGTGGCTGAGCGAGGCACCCAACCCGCGCACCAGCGCCGAGGCGGCTTCCGCCCCCAAGGTCGTCCTGGGCAACCTCAAGTCCACCGTGGGCGACCAGAACTACATCGTGCCCGCCGACCTGCCGGCCGAGAGGCTGAAGTCGATCGTCATCTGGTGCGCGCCCGTGTCGGTGGCCTACATCGCCGCCGTCCTGGCGCCCGCATCCTGAACCTTTACGCGTTCGCTACGGGGCCGCAACGCGCCGTTCCGTAAGGTCTTGCAACGAGGAGGTGCGCCGTGTCCTTCATGCCCCGCATGAGATCCCTTGTGTCCCTGGTGCTGGCGGCCGGCCTGGTGGCCGGCGCCTGCGGTAGCGACGACGGTGACGGCGAGGCGACGACGCCCACCACCGCGGCCGGCACGTCGGCCAAGGCGGAGCCCACCGCCGGCACGTGGAAGCCCTGGGTTCTCACCGCACCCGACCAGATCCCGGTGCCGCCCCCGCCCGCCGAGGGTTCCGACCAGGACCGGGCCGACGACGCCGAGCTGGAGCGGGTGGTGGCGGAGCGGACCCCCGAGGTGGCCGACTTCGTCCGCAAGTGGAGCGGCGACGGTGAGCCCGTCTCGGCGCCGTGGATGGAGATGGCCCTGGAGTTCGTCTCCGCCCGGGAGAAGGACCCGCCCGCCTCCTCGCGGGCCTACGCCTACGCGGCCGTGGCCGCCTACGACGCCATGGTCGCCACCTGGCACTACAAGTACCTCTACGACCGGGAGGTGCCCGACGTGGGGGAGGCCATCGCCGAGCCCGGCGCCGACCCGTCGTACCCCAACGAGCACGCCGCCATCGCCGGCGCTGCCTCCGTGGTCCTGGCCTACCTGTTCCCGGAGCGGCCTGCCCTGCGGCTGGACGAGGATGCCGAGCAGGCCGCCGACTCCCGTGTGCTGGCCGGCGCAGCCCGGCGCAGCGACGTGGAGGCGGGGCTGGAGCTGGGGCGGAAGGTGGGCGAGGCGGTCGTGGCCCACGCCAAGGCGGACGGCTCCGACCAGGTGTGGGACGGCAAGCGTCCCGGCGGCCGGCCCCGCTTCTGGGAGCCGCCCACGGGGAAGGTGGCCAACCCGGTGTCGCCCCTGGCCGGCACGTGGGGCACGTGGGTGATGGAGCGGGGCGACCAGTTCCGCCCCGGCCCCCCGCCCGCCTTCGGCTCGCCCGATTTCAAGGCCCAGGCCGAGGAGGTCGTCAAGGCCAAGGTCGAGCTCACCGACGAGCAGACGCGGGCCGCCACCTTCTGGGCCGGCGGCCAGGGCACGCCCCTGCCGGCCGGCGTGTGGAACGAGGTCACCCTCGCCTACCTGCGGGACCTCAAGCCCTCCGAGCCCCAGGCGGAGCGGGTGATGGCCCTGGCCAACGTGGCCATGGCCGACGCCGGCGTGGCGTCCTGGGACACCAAGTACGCCTACTGGGACCCGAGGCCCGAGAACGGCATCCAGGACATCGGCCTTGACCCGAAGTGGACGCCCTACATCGACACCCCGTTCTTCCCGTCCTACATCTCGGGCCACGCCACCTATTCGGGGGCCATCAGCGAGGTGCTGTCGTACATCTTCCCGGAGCGGGAGGCCGACTTCCGGGCCAAGGCCCAGGAGGCGTCCAACGCCCGGCTCTGGGGTGGCATCCACTGGCGCAAGGACAACGAGGTTGGCCTGGACGTGGGCCACAAGGTCGGCCAGCTCGTCATCGAGCACGCCAAGTCCGACGGCGCGCCCGCCATCCCCACCTGATCGCCCCTCCCGCACCCCTCTCCGCCGCGGCGGCGCGCACCCGGCGCGGTGGGGAGGGGGGCGCGTAGCGTTCCGGCCGTGGGCACACGGCTGGTGGTGGTGGGCGGCGGGAAGATGGGCGAGGCCCTGGTGGCCGGCCTGCTGGCCTCGGGCTGGGGCGCAGCAGCCGACGTGGTGGTGGTGGAGAAGCTCCCCGCCCGGCGGCGGGAGCTGCAGGCCTGCTTGGCGGGGATCACGGTCAGCGACGACGTCGAGGCGGCCGACGGCGCCGTGGTGGCGGTCAAGCCCGAGGACGTGGCGTCAGCCTGCCGGGCGGTGGCGGCGGCCGGCGTACCCCGGGCCCTGTCCATCGCGGCCGGGGTCCCCCTGGTTTCCCTCTCGGCCTGGCTGGGCCCGGACGTGCGGGCCGTGCGGGCCATGCCCAACACGCCCGCCCTGGTGGGGGCGGGGGCGGCGGCCATCGCCGGCGGGCCCACCGCCACCGACGACGACCTGGCCTGGGCCGAGGGCATCTTGTCGGCGGTCGGCACCGTGGTCCGGGTCCCCGAGCGGCTGCTCGACGCCGTCACGGGCCTCTCCGGATCGGGGCCCGCCTACGTGTTCCTGGTGGCCGAGGCCCTGATCGACGCCGGCGTGCTGGCCGGCCTGCCCCGGCCCACCAGCCAGGCGCTGGTGCTGCAGACGATACTGGGCGCGGCCCGCCTGCTCACCGAGTCGGGGCAGAGCCCCGAGGCCCTGCGTGCCGCCGTCACCTCCCCGGGCGGCACCACCGCGGCCGGCCTCCTGGCGCTGGAGGAGCGGGCCCTGCGGGCCGCGTTCTCCCAGGCGGTGCGGGCCGCCACCACCCGGTCCCAGGAACTGGGCAGAGGGCCGGCGTAGCGTTCGCCGCGAGCTCCCCCTGAGAACTCCTGCCCCACTTCCCTCACGGGCCACAGTGACGTACAGTGCGGGCCGCGGAGAGGGGTGATCCAACTGGCACGGGAAGACCACGCGAAGGCCCGGTTCCTCACGGTGGCCGAGGTCGCGGCCCAGCTGCGGGTCTCGAACATGACCGTGTACCGCCTCATCAACGCCGGCGAGCTGCCCGCCGTGCGGGTCGGCAAGTCGTACCGCCTGCGCGAGGACGACGTCGACAAGTACCTGGGGGACCGCTACACCGAGGCGGGCTGACCGCCCCCTGCTGGTGATCAGCGGGGTGTGATCGACTAGGGCCCGTGGCCCGCCACCACGACACCGTCTCGTTCCTCTCCGACTACGGGGCCGCCGACGAGTTCGCCGGCGTGGTGCGTTCGGTGGTCCGCTCCATCGCCCCCCATGTCACCGTCGTCGACATCACCCACGGGGTACCGGCCCACGACGTCCGGGCCGGTGCCCTGGCCCTGGTGCGCAGCGTGCAGTACCTGGCCCCCGGCGTGGTGCTGGCCGTGGTCGACCCCGGCGTGGGCACCGAGCGGCGAGCGGTGGCGGTGGAGGTGGGCGACGGGGCGGCCGCCTTCGTGGGGCCGGACAACGGCCTGCTGGCGTCGGCGGTGGCCATGGTGGGCGGGGCGACCCGGGCGGTGGAGCTCACCAACGCCGAGTACCACTTGCCGACGCCCGGCCCTACCTTTGCCGGTCGGGATGTCTTCGGCCCCGCCGCCGCCCACCTCTGCAACGGGCTGGACCTGGGGGAGCTCGGCCCCGAGGTGGACCCGCTGACGTTGCGACCGGGGCTGCTGCCGCTGTCGCGGGTGGAGGAGGGCAGGCTGGTGAGCGAGGTGCTGTGGGTGGACCACTTCGGCAACGTGCAGCTGAACGTGGCGCCCGACGAGATCGACGCCATGGGCGACCGGGTCACGCTGCGCTGGGGGGCCGAGCAGGTGCGCACCGCCCGCCGCGCACCCACCTACGGGGCCCTCAAGGCGGGCGAGGTGGGGCTGTTGGTGGACTCCTACGGGCTGGTGTCGGTGGCTCTGGACCGGCGCTCGGCGGCCGAGGAGCTGCGCCTGCGGCCCGGCGACGCCGTCACCCTGGAGGCGGCGTGAGGCCGGGCACCACCATCGTGCTGGTGGCCCTGCTCGTCCTCATCCTCGGCGCCGCCCTCCTCCAGTTCTTCGTGCTGGCGTAGACGCGGCG
>JBOGHQ010000178.1:0-6363 GCA_050744785.1 Acidimicrobiales bacterium
GGGCCGAGGCGGCCGTGCTGACCGCCGCCGCCACCGCCCGGCACATCGTCACGGCCCCGTCCGGTGCCCGCGCCGAGGCCGCGGTCGGCCCTGATGGGTCGGTGGCCGTGCGGGTCTGGTGCGGCGACCCCCTCGACGAGGTGGTCCTCCGCTCCTACTGCATCGGCGCCGCCCACATGGCCCTGGGCTGGGTGCGCCGGGAGGGCCTCGCCGTGTCGCCGGACGGCACGCCCCAGGACCTCACCATCCGCTCCTTCGGTGTCCTGCGGGCCAAGGACATGCCGGCGGTGACGGTGGAGATCGCGGATCGGTCCGGCCCGCCGCTGGCCGTCTCCGACGCTGTCGTCGCCGCCGTGGCCGCCGCCGCCTGGCGGGCCGACGGCCACCCCACCGACTGGCCCACCCAGAGGAGGAACCCGTGATCGCGCCGCAGGGCCCGTACTCGCCGATCGTCCGCTCCGGCGACTGGCTCATCTGCTCGGGCCAGGTCGGCCTGCGGGGTGGTGCGCTGGTGGACGGAGGCGTGGCGGCCCAGACTGGCCAGGCCCTGGCCAACCTGCGCACCCTCCTGGAAGGCGAAGGGGCGTCGCTGGACGACGCGGTGAAGACGACGGTCTTCCTCACCGACATCAGCGACTTCGCCACCATGAACGACGCCTACGTGGAGGCCTTCGGGGGCCACCGCCCGGCTCGGTCCACCGTCGGCGTGGCTGCTCTTCCTCTGGGCGCGGCGGTGGAGGTCGAGCTCTGGGCCCGTCAGCCGGGCGGAGGCTGACCGGTGGCCGGTGCCGTCGCCGTGGTGGTCGCCCTCCTGCTGGTGGTGCCTGCCCTGGCGCTCGGCCTCGGCGCCGCGCTCAGCACCGCCGCCTCCCAGCTGTTCTCAGAACGGCGCTAGAGGCTCCAGCGGGACTGTCCGAAGCGGTAGCCCACCGAGCGCACCGTCTGGATCAGCTGCTCGTGCTCGTTGCCGAGCTTGGCCCGCAGGCGCCGGACATGGACGTCCACGGTGCGAGCCCCGCCGTAGTACTCGTAGCCCCACACCCGTGACAGCAGCGTCTCGCGCGTGAACACCTTGCCGGGATGGGTGGCGAGGAACTTCAGCAGCTCGTACTCCATGTAGGTCAGGTCCAGGGGCCGGCCGGAGATGGCGGCCTGGTAGGTCTCCAGGTTGAGGACGAGGGGGCCGTACTCCACCAGCTCCGGGCGGGTGCCGCGCCCGGTGCGCCAGAACAGGTGCTTGAGCCGGGCGTCCAGCTCTCGGGGCTGGAAGGGCCACAGGCAGAAGTCGTCGAAGAGGTCCTCCCGCAACTCCAGGTCGGCCAGCTGGGGACCGGCCACGAGGAGCAGGAGCGGCTCCAGCGGCAGGTCCCGCTTGCGCAGCGTGCGGCACAGGGCGAAGGCGCTCTCGGGGTCCTCGTGGGCGCAGACGACCGCCCCCGCCCATCCGTCCTCGGGCTCGGTGCGGGTCGCCGCCTCGGCCCGGCCTACCGCCTTCCACGGGTAGCCGGCCAGGTCGAGGGCCTGGGCCAGGGCCGGGGGCGCCGGGTCGGGATGGAGCAGGAGCGGTTCCACAGCCTTCTTAGAGGAGCGAGAGGTAGCGGTCGAGTTCGAACTGCGTCACCTGGGTCTTGTAGTCGGCCCATTCGGCCCGCTTGTTGCGGAGGAACCACTCGAAGACGTGCTCCCCGAGCGTCTCGGCCACCAGCTCGGAGCGCTCCATGGCGGTCAGGGCGTCGGACAGCGAGCCGGGCAGGGAGTCGATGTCCTCGGCCAGCCGCTCCTCGGGGGTGAGCTGGTACAGGTTGGCGGCCGCCTCAGGCGGCAGGGCGTAGCCCTGCTCCACGCCGCGGAGGCCGGCGGCCAGGATGACGGCGAAGGCCAGGTAGGGGTTGCAGGCCGGGTCGGGGGCCCGGTACTCGATGCGGGCCGACTCCTTCTTGCCCCGCTTGGCCACCGGGACCCGGATGAGGGCGGAGCGGTTGTTGCGGGCCCATGACACGTACACGGGGGCCTCGTAGCCGGCCACCAGGCGCTTGTAGGAGTTGACCCACTGGTTGGTGACGGCGGTGATCTCGCAGGCGTGGGTGAGCAGGCCGGCGATGAACCCCTTGCCCACCTCGGAGAGGTGGTACTCGTCGCCCTCGTCGTGGAAGGCGTTGGAATCGCCCTCGAACAGCGAGAAGTGGGTGTGCATGCCGGAGCCCTGCACGCCGGCCAGCGGCTTGGGCATGAACGTGGCGTGCACGCCCGCTTCCTGGGCGATCTCCTTGACCACCAGGCGCACCGTCATCACCGTGTCGGCCATGGTGAGGGCGTCGGTGTAGCGGAGGTCGATCTCGTGCTGGCTCGGGGCGTCCTCGTGCTGGCTGTACTCCACCGGGATGCCCATGTCCTCGAGGGTGAGCACCGTTCGCCGGCGCAGGTCGCCGGCCAGGTCGGCCACCGTCAACTCGAAGTACGAGCCGTGGTCGAGGGGCCGGGGCGGTGTGGCGTCGCCGGCGAAGTAGAAGTACTCGACCTCGGGGGCGGCGTAGAAGGAGAAACCGCGCTCCAGGGCCCGCTCCAGCTGGCGCTTGAGGACCCAGCGGGGGTCGCCCTCGAACGGCGTGCCGTCGAGGTTGTTGACGTCGCAGAACACGCGCGCCACGGGGCTGGCGCCGTTGCGGGCCGGCAGCAGCTGGAACGTCTTGGCATCGGGGACGGCCAGGACATCGCTCTCCTGGACGCGGCTGAAGCCGTCGATGGCCGAGCCGTCGAAGGTCATGCCCTCCTCGAGGGCGTTCTCCAGCTCGGCCGGCGTGATGTTGAACGCCTTCGGGATGCCGAGGACGTCGGTGAACCAGAGCTGGATGAACCGGACGCCGCGTTCCTCCACCGTCCGCATCACGTAGTCCTGCTGGCGTTCCATGTTGTCCTCGCCTCCAAAGCGACCCTTCAGACCAGTGTCGCACCAGGTGCCGGGCCACCCGCCAGTCCAGGCGAGGCCGTTCACAATCTGTTCACACCGCGGACTTGGGCCGGACAAGAACCAGGTGGCAGGCTGTCGGCCGACCCAACGTAAGACTCCAGAAGGGGAGGCAACGTGCAGGAACGCAGCCCGGCCGAGGTCGTCCGGCTCGCCCAGGACGAGGGGATCGAGATCGTGGACTTCCGGTTCTGCGACCTCCCCGGACTCATGCAGCACTTCTCCGTACCCGTGAGCGAGCTCACCGAGGAGGCCTTCGAGGAGGGCTACGGCTTCGATGGCTCCTCGATCCGCGGCTTCCAGGAGATCCAGGAGTCGGACATGATCCTCATGCCCGACCCCAACACCGTTGTCGTCGACCCGTTCCGCCAGCACCCCACGCTGAACCTGAACTGCTTCGTACAGGACCCGGTCACCGGCGAGAGCTACACCCGTGACCCCCGCTACGTGGCCAAGAAGGCGGAGGACTACCTGGCCAGCACCGGCGTGGCCGACACCGCCTACTTCGGGCCCGAGGCCGAGTTCTTCATCTTCAACGAGGTCCGCTTCATGCAGGACCAGCGCTCGGCCTTCTACCAGGTCGACTCGGTGGAGGGCATCTGGAACTCCGCCAAGGACGAGAAGCCCAACCTCGGGTTCAAGCCCCGGTACAAGGAGGGGTACTTCCCGGTCCCACCCATGGACCACTACCAGGACCTGCGCTCCGAGATGATCCTCACCATGGCCAAGGTGGGCATCGACGTCGAGGTGCAGCACCACGAGGTGGGCACCGCCGGCCAGGCCGAGATCGACATGCGGTTCGACACGCTGCTGTCCATGGCCGACAAGCTCATGCTCTACAAGTACGTGGTCAAGAGCGTGGCCCGGGCCAACGGCCTGTCGGCCACCTTCATGCCCAAGCCCCTGTTCCAGGACAACGGCTCGGGCATGCACACCCACCAGTCGCTGTGGCGGGGCGGGGAGCCGCTGTTCTACTCCGAGGCCGGCTACGCCGGCCTGTCCGACCTGGGGCGCTGGTACATCGGTGGCCTGCTCCAGCACGCCCCGGCCATCCTGGCCTTCGCCGCCCCCACCACGAACTCCTACAAGCGGCTGGTGCCGGGCTACGAGGCGCCGGTGAACCTGGTCTACAGCCAGCGCAACCGCTCGGCCGCCTGCCGCATCCCGCTGTACTCCAAGAGCCCCAAGGCCAAGCGCGTCGAGTTCCGCTGCCCCGACCCCAGCTGCAACCCGTACCTGGCTTTCTCGGCCATGCTCATGGCCGGCCTCGACGGCGTCCAGAACCGCATCGAGCCGCCGGACCCGGTGGACAAGGACCTCTACGACATGCCGCCCGAGGAGCTGGCCAAGGTGCCCCAGGTGCCGGCCTCCCTCGACGAGGCCCTCGACGCCTTGGAGCAGGACCAGGCCTTCTTGAAGGTGGGCGGCGTCTTCACCGACGACCTGGTGGAGACCTGGCTGGCCTACAAGCGCCTCAAGGAGATCGACGAGGTGCGCCTGCGGCCCCACCCGTGGGAGTTCATGCTGTACTACGACATATAGCCAAAACAGGGCTGTGACCGGCGGTTTTAGGTGGAGGTGCTCTCACGAGTCCGCAGATAGTCCGCAAGAATCCGCCGGGCGGTGTTCGATCGCGTGGTCCGCGAAGCCCATAGGGGTGGCAAACTGGAGACGTGCCCAGGAGCGCGGCCTTCAAGCTTGATGACGAGGTACTCGACGCCGTTCGCCGCGAGGCAGCTCGTTCCGGCAGGTCTGAGGACGAGGTCGTTGAGGCGGCTGTCCGGCGATATCTCGGCCCGAGTGTGCTCGACCGGCTCAGGGAGCGGAACCACCTTGAGGAGGACGAGGCGATGGCGATCGCCCTTGACGAGGTCGCCGCACACCGCCGGGAGCGCCGCACCGGCTGACAACTGCCGGTGGAGGTCGTCATCGACGTCAACGTCTTCGTGTCGGCCACGCTGAGCGGGGCTGGCCCCTCGGCGCAGCTGGTCGCGGCGATACGTGACCGCCGGTTGACCGCAGTCGCGTGCGACAAGCTGCTGGACGAGCTCAGTGGCGTCCTCCGGCGCGATCGCTTCCGCCGGTACATCTCGCTCGACGAGGTCGACGCCTACCTCGTCGAGATCGAGATGCTCTGCCGCATGGTGGGCGACCCCGACCCTGTACCTCAGGTCCTGCGGGACGCAGATGATGACTACCTCGTGGCTCTCGCCTCCGAGTCCGGTGCCGACGCCATCGTTTCCGGCGACCTCGACCTGCGCGAGGCAACTGGTCTGCCGGTGGAGGTCCTTACCCCACGGGACGCGCTGACCCGCCTCACCGGATGATCGGTCCCGGCGCGGCGGAAGGCTGGGTCGTTACGGCTGGGGATCCTCGGCCCTCAGCAGGCTGCCCGCAGGAATCCTGAGAGCGGCGTCGATCGCGTGCCTCGTGCGGTCCTCCTCGTCGGGGAAGAGGTGCCCGTAGATGTCGAGCGATGTCTTGGCCGAGGCGTGGCCCAGGCGGGCCTGGATGACCTTCACCGATGCCCCGCCGCGGATCAGGGCGCTGGCGTAGTAGTGGCGCAGATCGTGAGGCGTGGCCCATTCCGGGAGGTCGGCCCGGCGGGCGGAAGCGTTCCACAGCGCGGCGAACGGGTAGGCCTGGATGGGGGCAGCCCCTCACGTTGGTGAAGATCACGCCGAGCCCAGGATGAGCAGGCCATTCCGAAAGGTGGGCGGCCAGCGCGGACGCAACCACGTCGGGCAACGGAAGCGTGCGGTAGGAGGCCTTGGTCTTGAGCGGCGCCAGGGCCACTCCCCCAGGCACCCGGACCAATTGCTGGTCGACACGCAGCGTCCGGCGAAGGAAGTCAACGCGGTCGAGGGCCAGGCCGAAGAGCTCGCCGGGCCGAAGGCCGGTGCCTGCGCCGGCGAGCACCAGGTTGCGATACCGGGCCGGGACGGCGCCGGCGAGCGCGTGGACCTGCTCGGAGGTGAGCACCTCGAGTGCGACCGATCCCGGAACTGGTGATTCGCCCAGAGCTCGGATCCCGCCCGAGACACCGTCGGCGGCGATGGGGGGGCTCCCTCGTCGTCGACACGCGCGTGGATGGCACGCCGCCGACCTTGCGTGAGTCCCGCAGAACCGAAAGCCCAGGACAGGGTCCGAGCGCGGAGGCGCTCGCTACGCTCGCAACATGCAGGCTTGTTCGACGACGCCCCTGGGCTGGAGCTGCTGGAAGGCCGCTAGCGGGGAGTAGGCGAGGTCCCGACTATCCGCACAGAGTCCGCAGGGAATCCGCACGAGGCCGATAACAGCGGGATACGGGAGGAAACGTCGGGAGAGCAAACAGGCAGGTCAGAGGCCCTTTCTGCCGAAGTCCGCAGGTCACCGAAGTGCCGGAAAAAGTTCATGCT
>JBOGHQ010000179.1:0-2803 GCA_050744785.1 Acidimicrobiales bacterium
CGCCATGATGGCGTCGGCGGTGACCTCAAGCTGCAGCTCGATCTTGCCGTACCGGTCGGGCGGCTCGGTGTTCCGCATGTTCCTGAACACCCGAAACCTTCCCGACAGCACGTCGACCGCGCCGACGAACAGCATGGGCAGCTCACCGGAATGTTCGCCGACGATACGTGGGATCGCGTCGAAGTCGATGTGGTCCTCGATCGTCTTCCGCAACTTCCTTCTCGCCATTCCGGAAGCCTCGGTGGCCGGGAACCGATAGGGGCTCACCTCTGGGGCAACGAAGGAGGACAGGGCCCGGTAGCCGTGGACCGTCCAGGCGTTGAGCACGGCGTCGGACGGCGAGGTCGCCGACATGTCGTCCCAGAAGCTCCACAGGTCTTGGCCGGCGGTCTTGCCGCCGTCTCGGACGACGCTGCACCATGCCAGGAGGGCGTCAATGGCGCCGCCCGACGTTCCACTGAAGGCGACGAAGTTGTAGCGATCGCTCTCAGCGAGGAGTGTGCTCAGCGCTCCTGCCGAGAAGGCGGTGTGGCTGCCCCCGCCCTGGCAGGCGATGGCGACTCGGGTGCGGGTATCGATCATCGAGACCTCCGTTCCGGAGTAGGCGGCATGGGGAAGGGATCACGACGCTGGTCGGTCTTCTCGGCCCTTGATACGGCCCGACCGTGTCGTCGTGTGACGACAGAGGTTGAACGAGGCGACGGGCGTCGGTCCGCCGTCGTGAGGACGCTCGCCGCCGTCGGGGCTGGTTCGTCGCCGCTCGCAGCCAGTGTTGAAGCAGTGCGAACCGAGCGGGCCACGGCTGGCGCCTGGGCCGGCGTGAGCACCAGCCGACACCGTGTGGGTGACGGCCGCCGCCCTCGGAGAGGCGTCGAACTCCGCGATGACCACGAGACCAGTCCCCCTCGCGCCGCGCCGTGAGCCCGTGCAACGGCAATGCGTAACACCGTGCCAAGCACACCGCAAGGGTCATTTCGAGAAAGCAGACAGCTCCTCGGCCCGAAGGCCCGTGACGACACCTCTGGGTGAAAGACACGCGCCAGATGGCGCGGCATGCGAGGCCTCGAGCGGCCCCTCTACCCCGTGCTTGCCGCGGGCGGCGCCCAGTGATCGAGGTACCGGTCCGACCGGGCGGCCGGGCCCATTCCTTACCCGCGCCGCCGCGTCCGCGCTCGGCTCAACCGTCGCCGGGCGAGGGCCAGCGCGGCCACCCCCCAGACGGCGCCCAGGATGAGGATGAGGCCGGTGCCGTAGTCGCGGGGCAGGATCGACGGGTTGGTGGACACCCGGCCGTAGCCGCGCACGAACGGGAAGGCGAACAGGGCGATCAGAGCGCTGGCCACCAGGGCGGCCTGGAGCGGCCCGCGCACCCGGGCCGGTACGGCCCGGGCCACGACCCAGCCGGCCAGCACCACGCCGGGGGCCAGCAGGAGATCGTGGGCCATGGCCCCGCCCACCACATAACGCGCCACCTCGGCCGGCCGGGTGGCGGGCGCCTCGGCCAGCAGGCCCCACACGCCGGCCACCACCAACCCCCAGCCGGCGACCGCCGCCGGCCAGAACAGCCGGCCGGGCCCGCCGGCGACCTCCTCCGGGCCCGGGTCGATCGCCGTCACCGCACCACCAGCCGGCTCACCCACTTGGTCTGCTGCACGCCGGGCCGGTTGGGACCGATCAGGCGCACCGGGTACCCGTGGTCGATGTGGAGGGGCTCGCCGAACAGGTCGAGGGCCAGCAGGGTGGCCCGGTCGGCGGCGTGGTCCTCGTTCAGCACCGACGAGCGGTACGCCCCCCGGGGCTGGAGCGACTCCACCAGGACCTCTGCGCCCTCCCGGGCGCCGGCCAGCTCCAGCAGATCGCGCACCCGGACCCCCCGCCACGTGGCCGTCGAGCTCCACCCCTCGACGCAGGCGATGGGCAGCGTCTCCTCGAACTGGGGCAGGGCCCGCAGGTCGTCGATGGAGAGGGACAGGCGCCGGCCCACCCTCCCCTCCACGACCAGCCGGTAGGCGGGGTCCCGGGCCGCCTCGACGACCCGGGCCCCGACGGCCGACTTGTTCACGGGAAGCCCCTGGGGGCCGACCTTGGGACGGCGAGGGGCCAGGAGCCCGAGACGGTCGAGGGGCCGGACGGTCTGGCCCAGCGTCACCAGGGTCAGCAGGCCCGAGGTGGCGAAGGCGGTGCCCAGCAGGCCCCGGCGGGTGAGGCCCTGGCCCGCCCTCCCGGGCGGCGGAGCCTCCTCCGGGGGAGCGGGCCGGCGCCGGGAGCGAACCACCCCGGCGGTGACGGCCAGCTTGGCCCCCACGTGGACGACCAGTCCGCCCATGGTGATCCACGAGACCCAGTAGTGGGTGACCGGGAAGCTGAAGTGCCACGGGTACCAGCGGGCGATGTTGGCCACCCCGCTGAACAGCATGAACAGGGCTCCGCCCACCAGCGGGACCAGGCTGACGCGCTCCACGGCGTGGGCCACCGACCGGACCGGCGGCCAGGTCCAGAAGCTGGGGTAGACCACCCAGAGCTTGGTCAGCAGGAGGGGCACCGACGCGATGCCCGTGGCCACGTGCACGCCCTGGGTGACCCGGTACAGGCCGGCCGGGCGGGACGGCCAGGTGAACCAGCCGGGCGGGTTCTGGATGAGGTGGGACAGCAAGCCGGTGAGGAAGCAGGTCGTAAACGACGCGCCGAGGGCGAGGCCCAGCCAGGCCGCGGCCCTCCGGTCGTGCAGAGGGCTGGCAAAGGAGGCCGAGGTGACCGGCGGGAGCCGGCCCCGCCCAGCCGGGACGAGCGGGACGGGCGGGAC
>JBOGHQ010000180.1:0-3171 GCA_050744785.1 Acidimicrobiales bacterium
CCATGGGCTAGCTCCGCCCCTTGACGGCGCCGCGGATCAGGACCAGCCCGCCGCGCGGCCCGGGGACGGCGCCCTTGACGAGGAGCAAGTCTCGCTCGGGGTCGGCCTCCACCACCTCGAGGTTGAGGGTGGTGACCTGCTGGGCGCCCAGGTGGCCGGCCATGCGGGTGCCCTTGAACACTCGGGCCGGCGTGGCGCAGGCGCCGATGGAGCCCGGGGCCCGGTGCTTCTTGTGGTTGCCGTGGGCGGCGCCCTGGCCCTTGAAGTTGTGCCGCTTCACGGTGCCGGCGAAGCCCCTGCCCTTGCTGACGGCGGTGACGTCGACCTTCTCGCCCGCGGCCAGCAGGTCGACCTTCAACTCCTGGCCGACCTCGTAGCCGTCGGCGTCGTCGAGCCGCAACTCCACCAGGCGCCGGCCCGGCTCCACGCCGGCCTTGGCGAACTGGCCCGCCACCGGCTTGGTGAGACGGCTGGCTCTCACCGTGCCGAAGGTGACCTGGAGGGCGGCATAACCGTCGCGCTCGGGCGTCTTCACCCTGACGACGCGGACGGGCGGCACCTTGACGACGGTCACCGGGACGGCCCGGTTGTCCCCGTCCCAGATCTGCGTCATGCCGACCTTCTCGCCGACGATCGCTTTGCTTGCCATCTCCGTCTTCGCCTGTCTCACGCGAACGCTCCGCTCGGGCAAACCAGCCCGGCGGAGCGCCTCTCGGTTCTGCCTCCGGGTTCCCTCACGGGCGCCGGAGGACGTCGATTACTGCGGCGTCACACCTTAGCAGTTACTGAATCTTTATTTCGATGTCCACCCCCGCCGGCAGGTCGAGCCGCTGGAGGGAGTCGACGGTCTTGGGGCTGTGCTCCACGATGTCGAGGAGCCTCTTGTGGATCCGCATCTCGAAGTGCTCCCGGCTGTCCTTGTACTTGTGGGGGGAGCGGATGACGGTGTAGCGGTGCATCTCGGTGGGCAGGGGCACCGGCCCCCGGACCTTGGCCTGGGTGCGCAGGACCGTCTCCACGATCTTCTTGGTGGACTGGTCGATGATCTCGTGGTCGTACGCCTTCAGGCGGATCCGGATCTTCTGCTTCTGGCCTTCGGCCACGTCCTGAACCTTCTCTCTCTCTGCTTTCGTCTGGGCGGCCCTGGAGCCGCCCACCGATCAGGCGCCCGGAGGGCTTGCCTGATCGGAACATCCAGGCGGCGCCGGCGCAAGCCGGCGACCACGCAGTTCGGTTGTGCCGCCGGCCGAAGGCCGGCGACTGTTACTTGAGGATCTTGGTGACGCGGCCGGCGCCGACGGTGCGGCCACCCTCGCGGATGGCGAAGCGCAGGCCCTCGTCCATGGCGATGGGCTTGCCCAGCTCCACCGTCATCACGGTGTTGTCGCCGGGCATCACCATCTCGGTGCCCTCGGGCAGGGAGATGGAGCCGGTGACGTCGGTGGTCCGGAAGTAGAACTGCGGCCGGTAGTTGTTGAAGAACGGCTTGTGGCGGCCGCCCTCGTCCTTGGACAGGACGTAGACGTTGGCCTCGAAGTGGGTGTGGGGCGTGATGGAACCGGGCTTGCACAGCACCTGGCCACGCTCCACCTCCTCCTTCTTCGTGCCCCGCAGCAGGGCGCCGATGTTGTCGCCGGCCTGGCCCCTGTCCAGCAGCTTGCGGAACATCTCCACGCCGGTGCACACCGTCTTGGCGGTGGGCCGCAGGCCAACGATCTCCACGTCGTCGCCGACCTTGACCACGCCCTGCTCCACCTTGCCGGTGACGACGGTGCCACGGCCCTGGATGGTGAAGACGTCCTCGATGGGCATGAGGAAGGGCTTGTCGGTGTCGCGCTCCGGCTCGGGGACGAAGCTGTCGACCGCCTCCATGAGCTCGACGATCTTGGGCGTCCACTCCGGGTCGCCCTCGAGGCCCTTCAGGGCGCTGACCCGCACGACGGGGGTGTCGTCGCCGGGGAACTCGTAGTCGTTGAGCAGCTCCCGCACTTCCAGCTCCACCAGGTCGAGCAGCTCCTCGTCGTCCACCATGTCGGCCTTGTTGAGGGCGACCACGATGGAGGGCACGCCCACCTGGCGGGCCAGCAGCACGTGCTCGCGCGTCTGCGGCATGGGGCCGTCGGCGGCGGAGACCACCAGGATGGCGCCGTCCACCTGGGCCGCACCGGTGATCATGTTCTTGATGTAGTCGGCGTGGCCGGGCATGTCGACGTGGGCGTAGTGCCGGTTGGGCGTCTGGTACTCCACGTGGGCGATGTTGATGGTGATGCCCCGCTGCTTCTCCTCTGGCGCCTTGTCGATCTGGTCGAAGGCGGTGAAGGTGGTGGAGCCCGATGTGTCGCGTTCGGCGAGGACCTTCGTGATGGCGGCCGTGAGGGTCGTCTTGCCGTGGTCGATGTGACCCATGGTGCCGATGTTGAGGTGCGGCTTGTCACGGACAAACTGCTTCTTGGCCATCAGGAGAACCCCTTCTTATTCACCGCGGACCCGGGCCACGATCTCCTTGGAGATCGAATCCGGTACTTGCTGGTACGAGTGGAACTGCATGGTCGACGTGGCCCGTCCCTGGGTCTTCGACCGCAGGTCAGTAACGTAGCCGAACATCTCGGAGAGGGGCACCAGAGCGCGGATCACCTGGCTGCTGCCCCGCTGCTCCATGCCCTCCATCTTCCCCCGGCGGCTGTTGAGGTCGCCGATGACATCGCCCATGTAGTCGTCGGGCGTCACCACCTCCACGCCCATGATGGGCTCGAGCAGCACCGGCTTGGCCCGGCGGGCCGCCTCCTTCACCGCCATCGAGCCGGCGATCTTGAATGCCATCTCCGAGGAGTCGACGTCGTGGTACGAGCCGAAGACCAGGATGGCCCGCACGTCCACCATGGGGTAACCGGCCACCACGCCTGACGTGAGGGCGTCCTGGATGCCGGCGTCCACCGAGGGGATGTACTCCTTCGGGATGACGCCGCCGGTGATCTTGTCGATGAACTCGTAGCCGCCGCCCGGGCCGGTGGGCTCGAGGTTGAGCACCACGTGGCCGTACTGGCCCCGGCCGCCGGTCTGGCGGATGTAGCGCATCTCCACCTTCTCCACCGGCTGGCTGATGGTCTCCCGGTAGGCGACCTGGGGCTTGCCCACGTTGGCGTCGACCTTGAACTCCCGCAGCATGCGGTC
>JBOGHQ010000181.1:0-6284 GCA_050744785.1 Acidimicrobiales bacterium
CGTCCGTCGGCGACGCCGCCGGCCAGTTCCACCGCGGTGCGGGCCGCATCCAGCATGGTGGCCCGGCTGATCAGCCGGTCCGACTCGTGGCGGGCGAGGATGGCCCGCCCCTCGGCGGCATTGGTGCCGTCCAGGCGCACCACGAGGGGGGCGGCGATGTCGACCCGGCCCAGCGCCTCGACGATGCCGTTGGCGACCTCCTCGCCCCGGGTGATGCCGCCGAAGATGTTGACGAAGATGGCCCGCACCTTCTCGTCGGTGTTGATGACCTCCAGGGCGTTGGCCATGACGGCGGCGCTGGCCCCGCCGCCGATGTCGAGGAAGTTGGCCGGGGACCCGCCCACCTGGTTCACCACGTCGAGGGTGCTCATGGCCAGCCCGGCCCCGTTGGCGATGATCCCCACCGAGCCGTCCAGCCCGATGTACTGGAGGCCCTTCTCCCGGGCCAACCGCTCCCGGTCGTCCAGGGCCTCGTCGCCGCCCAGTTCGGCCCACTCGGGATGGCGGAAGGCGGCGTTGTCGTCGAGGGTCACCTTGGCGTCGAGGGCAACCACCTCGCCGCCGGTGGTGAGCACCATGGGGTTGACCTCCACCAGGTCGGCGTCCCCGTCCACGTAGCAGCGGTACAGCACCGACAGCAGCCGGACGGCGCCCGCCTCGGCCTCGGCCGGCAGCCCGGCGCCGGCGACCCAGGCCCGGCAGGCGTCCTCGGCCATCCCGTCCACCGGGTCGATGTGGAGGCGGGCGATGGCCTCCGGCTCTTCGGCGGCCACCTGCTCGATGTCGACGCCGCCCCGCGCCGACAGCAGGCCCAGGTGGAGGCGGGCCGAGCGGTCCAGGGTGAACGAGGCATAGAACTCGGCGGCGATGTCGGTGGCTGGCTCCACCAGCACGCTGCGGACGACGTGGCCCTTGATCGACATCCCGAGGATGGCGGCGGCCGCTTCCCGGGCCGCATCGGCGCCGGCCACCACGCGGATGCCGCCCGCCTTGCCCCGGCCACCGGTCTGCACCTGGGCCTTCACCACGGCCGGGTACCCCACCCGGCCGGCCGCGTGCACCGTCGCGTCGACCGTGGTGGCCACCTCGCCGGCCGGCACGGGGATGCCGAAGCGGGCGAAGTAGGCCTTGCCGTGGTGCTCGAGGAGATCCATCAGGTCTAGGTCCCCTCGCGGGCGTCGAGGGTAGTCTCCAACCAGCCGGCGATGCGCTGGAGGGGGGCGCCGGGCGTGAACACCTCGGCCACACCGGCCGCCTTGAGGGCGGGGATGTCGGCGTCGGGGATGATGCCGCCGCACACCACCAGCACCTCGCCCGCGCCCCGCTCGGCCAGCAGGGCGGTGATGCGGGGGACCAGGGTCATGTGAGCCCCCGACAGCAGCGAGAGCCCCACGGCGTCGGCGTCCTCTTGGACCACGGCCTCCACCACCTGCTCCGGCGTCTGGTGCAGGCCGGTGTAGATCACCTCGAAGCCGGCGTCCCGCAGGGCCCGGGCGATCACCTTTGCGCCCCGGTCGTGGCCGTCCAGCCCGGGCTTGGCCACCACGACTCGGTAGGGGCGCCGCACGGGCGGAATACTACGCAGGTGCCCCCTCAGGACCGCCGGGCCCGCCCCGGCCGCAGCCCGGCCGTCATGGTGGCCACGGTGCTGGCCGTGCTGGTCTCCGCCGCCCTCATGTGGTCGGTCGTCCGCTTCGCCTCCGAGAACCCCGACAAGGCCAACCTGGGTGACCCCGTGTTCCAGGTGGGCCGGGCCGAGCGGTTGGCCGAGGAGATCGACGATCGGGGCCCGTTCCTGTTCCAGGACCCCCTCGCCCGCGGCGGCGGCCGCAACCTCTACGTCCAGCACCTCGGGGACGACCCCGACGAGGGCTGGCTGGCGGTGGAGGCCCGCCGCCCGGACCGGCCGGCCTGCGTCGTGGAGTGGGACCTGGAGGCCGAGACCTTCGTGGACTGCGACGGGGACCGCTTCCCCGCCGACGGTGAGGGGCTCACCACCTACCATGGCACGGTGGAGGGCGGGCAGGTGAGCATCGACCTCCGCACCGCCAGCGCGGAGGACGAGACGGCGACGACCACGAGTTCCACCGGCCCGGGCGGGGGCGGTGGAACGGGGCCCTAGGACTGCGGCGCCGCCGGCGCTCAGGCGGAGCGGGGCCGGATGGCCACCCCGCCGGTGGTGCGCACGTCGGTGTCGAGCAGGTGGGGCTGGCCAAAGGCCCGCTCCAGCTTCTTGCGGGCCGACGTCTCGTCCATGGCCTGGACGGTGAGGTCGGCCTCGACGGTGAACTCGAAGGCCTGCTTGTTGTTGGACAGGACCCGCAGCCGGCTCAGCACATAGCGGGCCAGCTTGTCGTCCAGCGTCTTGGCCTGGCGGCGCAGGGTGGCGGCCGAGATCTCCAGGGCGTGGCGGCCCGAGGCCGACAGCTCGTACACGCGCCGGGCCGGCCCGACGCCCGTGGTCTCCCAGGTGGGCCGCACGAACCCAGCGCTCTCCAGCCAGCGCAGGGCGCGGTAGACCCGCCCCGGGTTGCTGCGCTCGAAGCCCAGCGGCTCCAGGCGGGTGAGGAGGTCGTACCCGTGCCCTGGCCGCTCCTCGAGAAGGAGGAGGAGGCACGCTCTGAGGATCTTTCGGGGCGAGGAGAGCTCGTCCTCGAAGCGCCGGATCGCCGCCTCGTCCTGCATCACCTGCACCATCGGTCAGCCCTTCTGCGAACGTCCCCGGGGCACACCCGGAGGCGGTTGTGAGGCGCTCTGTGCCGTAACTGTAGTCAATGCGACTCTAGATGCAGAACACCGTAGAACCCGGCCCCTGGGGCCGGGTCAAGTGGATGCCCGTTTCAGGGGCGTCCAGGCCAGGTGCAGGCGCTTCTCGCCCAGGCCGGGGAAGCGCACGACGGCCTCCGCCTTGTCGCCGGAGCCGATCACCTCCAGCACCACGCCCTCGCCCCACTTGCCGTGGACCACGTCCTCCCCGACCCGCAGGCCGAGCGTCTCGGCCCCGGTGGTGCGGGCCGGGGTGGCCACCCGGCCCCGCAGCGCCGCCTCCACCACGTCCCGCCGGTGGGTGACCGACCCCGCCGGGGCGGAGCGGCCGCGGCGGCTGCCGGCGGCCAGCTCGGTGAGCTCTTCGGGGATCTCGGTCAGGAAGCGGCTGGGCGGGTTGTACTGGGTGGACCCCCACAGGGACCGGCACCAGGCGTGGGTGAGGTACAGCCGCTGCCGGGCACGGGTGATCCCGACGTAACAGAGCCGGCGCTCCTCCTCGAGCTCGGCGGGCTCGCCCAGCGAGCGCAGGTGGGGGAACACCCCCTCCTCCAGCCCGATGAGGAACACCGCCGGGTACTCCAGCCCCTTGGCGGTGTGCAGGGTCATCAGCACGACCTTGCTCTCGTCGGCGTCCAGCTCGTCGGCGTCGGACACCAGGCTCACCGCGGACAGGAAGTCGTCCAGGGTGTCGTGCTCGGCGGCCACGCCCAGCAGCTCGGCCACGTTCTCCATCCGGCCTGCCCCCTCCACCGACCGGTCGTCCTCCAATTCGTGGCGGTAGCCGGTGCGGTCCAGCACCTCGGACAGCAGGTGACGGGGCGAGGCCTCGCCCTCGGCCTGGGCGCGGAGGTCGTCGAGGAGGGCCCGCAGCTGCTCCAGGCCGCCGAGGGCCCGGCCCGTGACCCCGGCCGCCTCGGCCTGGTGGAGGGCGTCGCCGAACGGGCGGCCGTGGGCCGTGGCCCACGCGTCCAGCCGGGCCACGGTGGTGTCCCCCACCCCCCGCTTGGGCACGTTCACGATGCGCTTGAGGGAAACCTCGTCGGTGGGGTTGGCCACCGCCTTCAGGTAGGCGAGGAGGTCCTTCACCTCCCGCCGGTCGAAGAACCGGGTGCCGCCCACGACGCGGTAGGGGATGTCGGCCCGGACCAGGCGCTCCTCGAGCACCCGGCTCTGGGCGTTGGTCCGGTAGAAGACGGCCATCTCACCCCACGTGAGGTCGTCCCGCTCGTGGAGGCGGCGCATCACGCCGGCCACCCACGCCGCCTCGTCATGCTCGTCCTCGGCGTGGTAGCGGCTGATCAGCTCCCCGCCCACCTGCTCGGTCCACAGCGCCTTGGGCTTGCGCACGGCGTTGTTGGCGATGACGGCGTTGGCGGCGTCGAGGATGGTCTGGGTGGAGCGGTAGTTCTGCTCCAGGACCATGGTGGTGGCGTCGGGGTAGGCCTCCTCGAACTGGAGGATGTTGCGGATGTCGGCGCCCCGCCACCGGTACACCGACTGGTCGCTGTCGCCCACCACGCACACGTTGCGGTGCCGGCCGCCGAGCAGCAGCACCAGCTGGTTCTGGGCCCGGTTGGTGTCCTGGAACTCGTCGACCAGGAGGTGCTCGAATCGCTCCGCGTAGTGGTCCCGGACGTCGGGGTGGTCCCGGAGCAGCTGGACGGTGACCATGAGCAGGTCGTCGAAGTCCATGGCGCTGGCTGCCCGCAGCCGGGCCTGGTACTCGGTGTAGACGGCGGCGACGCGCCGCTCGTAGCCGGTGCGGGCCCGGGCCTGGTACGCCGCCGCGTCGACCAGCTCGTTCTTGGCCACGCTGATGGTGCCGCGCACGGCGCGGGGCGTGTACTTCTTCGGATCGATGTTGAGGTCCCGCAGGACGTAGCCGGTGAGGCGGACGGCGTCGGCCTCGTCGTAGATGGTGAAGGAGGACCGGTAGCCGAGCCGCCCGCCGTCGCGGCGCAGGACGCGCACGCAGGCGGCGTGGAAGGTGGAGACCCACATCCGCCGGGCCACCGGGCCGATCAGGGCCCCCACCCGGCCCTTCATCTCGTCGGCGGCCTTGTTGGTGAAGGTGATGGCCAGGATGGCGAAGGGCGACACCCCCCGCTCCCCGACCAGATGGGCGATGCGGTGGGTGAGGACCCGGGTCTTGCCCGACCCGGCGCCGGCCACGATCAGCAGCGGCCCCTCCTCGTGGAGCACGGCCTCCCGCTGCACTGGGTTGAGGCCGGCGAGGAGGTCGTCCACGGGCGCCAACCTACCGGCGGCCTGTGACGGCTCCTGCAACCGGACTGGACCTGGGCAACGGCCCTGGCCAGCGCGACAATCTCCCTGGTTCCAGGCGAACGACGGGGGGTTGGCACATGGGGGAAGCGAGTGGACCGGGCGTCGAGGTGGTGCTCGTCCCTGGGACGGACCGCTTCGACCCGGAGGACGACCGTTGGCGGGAGCAGGTGGCGGTCTTCATGGCCGAGCTCCAGCGTGAGGTGGGAGGCGTGCGCCGGGCCTTCACGCCGGTGGAGGGCACCAAGGGGGCGGTGGACACCGTGATCCTGGCCCTGGGCTCGGCCGGCGCCTTCACCGCCGCGGTGGAGCTGTTCCGGTCCTGGCTGGGGCGGGCCCGCGACCGCCGTCTCGACATCTCCTGGACCCAGGACGGCCACAAGGAGACCATCTCCCTCGCCGGCAACAGCTTCGACGAGGAGACCCTCGGGAAGCTGGCCGAGGCGGTACTGGCCCGGACCGGGACGGCCTAGGCCGTGGCCGAGGGGGCCGGCGGGCGGTACCGGGCCATGCTGGTCGGGAACTCCACCTTCCCCCTGGACAGCCAGAACCTCCAGCCCCTCGAGGGCCCCGTCAACGACATCGCCCTCCTACGGGACGCCATCACCGACCCCGGCACCGGCCTGTTCGCACCCGAGGACGTGCGCCTGCTTCCGGAGCGCACCATGTCAGAGCTGCTCATCGAGCTCGAGACCTTCTTCGGGACGGCCCACCGGGACGACCAGCTGCTGCTCTACTACAGCGGCCACGGCCGCCTGAGCGAGAACAACCAGCTCTTCTTGTGCGCTCGCGACACCCGCACCGACCTGCTGCGGGCCACCGGTCTCAGCTCGACGTCGATCAACATGATGATCGACGGCTCGCCGGCCCAGACGACGGTGATCGTCCTCGACTGCTGCCACAGCGGCGCCTTCAAGTCCGGCGACCTGCCGGCCAGCCTGAGGGGCACGGGCCGCTTCCTCGTCACCAGCTGCCGGAGCGGGCAGCTGGCCAACGACGCCGACCGCCGCAACGGCACCAGCATGTTCACCCAACACGTCGTCGACGGCCTGCTGCGGGCCGCGCCCGACCTGGACGGCGACGGCTACGTCAGACTGGGCGAGGTCTACGACTACGTCCACCGCCGCCTCCAGTCGGAGGGCCGGCAGATCCCCCAGCGCAGCTTCTCGGGAGGCGGCGACGTGGCTATCGCCCGGCGGTCTGTGATGGCGGCGCCGGTCAGCCCGCCGGCA
>JBOGHQ010000182.1:0-6252 GCA_050744785.1 Acidimicrobiales bacterium
GCCGCCTCGGCCTCGGCCTCGGTGACCAGGTCCTCCTCGCTCACCTGCGGCGGCTGGCCCACCACCACCGCCTGGTCGGGATCGATGTCGGTGCTGACGCCCTCGGGCAGGGACAGGTCGGCCACCCGCACGGTGTCGCCGATGGCCAGGCCGCTCACGTCGACGGTGATGGCGTTGGGGATCCGGGCGGGCGTGGCGTGCACGGTGAGGTTGAACAGCTGCTGGTCCACCATGCCGTCGCCCTGGTGCACGGCGACGGCGTCGCCCTCCAGGTTGATGGGCACCTCGGCGGAGATGACCTCGTCCCGGCGCACGACCTGGAAGTCGACGTGCACGAGGGTGTGGCGCACCGGGTGGCGCTGGAGCTCCCGGGCCAGGGTGAGGTGCGACCGCCCGTCCACCTCGATGTTGAGCAAGGCGTTGAGCCCGGCCTCGGTGCTGAGGGCGGCCCGCAGGGCTCGGGCGTCCACCGCCACGGGCAGGGGCTCGATCCCGTGGCCGTACACGACACCGGGGATCTTTCCGGCCGCCCGCAGGCGCCCGGACGGACGGGTCCCGATGGGGCGCCCGGTCTCGACGGGAAGGGTGATCTCGGCCATCGGCGCAGTCTACGGCCCCAGTCCTGAGCCCCGCCCCTGGTTGGCGGTGACGGACTACGTCGAGGGCGTGCTCAACCGCCACCTCCAGCCGTTCTCTGAACGATTAGGACTGGTTCTCGCCGTCGAAGATGTCGCTCACCGAGGTGTCCTCGAAGACGGCGTCGAGGGCGTCGGCGATGATCTCGGCCACCGAGAGGATCTCCAGTTTGTCGATCTGCTTCTCGGGCGGCACCGGGAGGGTGTTGGTGACCACCACCCGGGTGATGGAGGAGTTCTTGAGCCGGTCGGTGGCGGGGTGCGACAGCACGCCGTGGGTGGCCATGGCCCACACCTCGGCTGCGCCGGCGCCGTCCAAGATGTCGGCGGCGGCCACGATGGTGCCGGCCGTGTCGATCATGTCGTCGATGAGCACGCAGCGGCGGCCGGCCACCTCGCCGATCACCTTGCGGGCCTCCACCACCCCGTGGGAGCGCTTCTTGTAGACGATGGCCAGGTCGGCCCCGAGCCGCTCGGCGAAACGGCTGGCCACCTTGGCCCGGCCCTCGTCCGGAGCCACGATCACCAGCTGCTCGGGCTCGTTGGCCAGCAGGTACTCCACCAGCACGGGCATGGCGGTGAGGTGGTCCACCGGGCCGTCGAAGAAGCCCTGGATCTGGCCCGAGTGCAGGTCCACGCTCACGACCCGGTTGGCGCCGGCCGCCTTCAGCATGTCGGAGACCAGCTTGGCGGTGACGGGCTCCCGCCCCTCCGCCTTGCGGTCCTGGCGGGAGTACCCGTAGTAGGGGCACACCGCCGTGATCCGCTTGGCCGAGGCCCGCTTGGCGGCGTCGATCATGATGAGCTGCTCCATGATCGAGTCGTTCACCGGGTCGCAGTGGCTCTGGATGATGAACACGTCGGCGCCCCGCACCGACTCACCGAACCGGCAGTAGATCTCGGTGTTGGGGTGCTGGTGGAGGTTGGCCTCGCCCAGCGAGACGCCGAGGTGGCGGACGATGTCCTCGGCCAGGGCGGGATGGGCCCGCCCCGAGTACAGGGCGAGCCGCTTGGTGGGGACGAGCTCCATGGTGGTCATGGCGTCGGCTCCTCGGCGGGGAGGGCGGTGTAGAAGGGACCTGTGACGGTGCCGGGCGGCACCACCGAACCCGGCCCGAGGAAGGCGAAGGGCCCCACCCGGGCGTCGGCACCCACCTCGGCCTGGCGCCCGACGGTGTGCTCCACCACGGCCCCCTCCCCCACCACGCAGTCCACCAGCCGGCAGTCCGGCCCGAGCTGGGCGCCGGCCGCCACCACGGTGCTGCCCTGCAGCATGGTGCCCGGGAACAGGGTGACGTCCACCCCGAACTGCACGGAGGCGTCGATGTAGGTACGGGCCGGGTCGAGCATGGTGACGCCGCGCTGGAGCCAGCTGCGGTTGGTGCGGTTCCGCAGCTCGGCCTCGGCCACGGCCAGCTGGGCCCGGTCGTTGACGCCGGCCGCCTCCATCGGGTCCTTCACCACCAGCGACACCACCGGGTACCCGGCGTCGTGGAGGACCTCGATCACGTCGGTGAGGTAGTACTCGCCCTGGACGTTCTCGGGGCTGAGCCGGCGCAGGGCGGGGGCCAGCACGCTGCGCCGGAAGCAGTAGATGGAGGTGTTGACCTCGTCGATGCGCCGCTCCTCGAGCGAGGCGTCGGCCTCCTCCACGATGCGGGCCACTCTGTCGTTCTTGTCCCGTACCACCCGGCCGTAGCCGGTGGGGTCGGGCAGGCGGGTGGTGAGCATGGCGGCGGCCGCTTCGGACTCCCGGTGCAGGCGCACCAGCGCGGCCAGGGTGGACGGCCGCAGCAGCGGCGTGTCGCCGGGAAGCACGACGATCTCGCCGTCCTCCACGTCGTCGTCGGGGAAGGCGGTGAGGGCCACCGACACCGCGTCGCCGGTGCCCCGCTGCACGCGCTGCTCCACGAAGTCGATCTTGAGGCGGGCCGGGGCCTGCTCCAGCATGGCCTTGGTGACCCGCTCGGCACCGTGGCCCACCACGACCACGGCCCGGTCGACGTCGAGCTCGCCCAGGGCGTCCACCACGTGCAGGACCATGGGCCGGCCGCACAACAGGTGGACGGGCTTGGGCCGGGACGACTGCATCCGCGTGCCCTCCCCGGCGGCCAGCACCACGGCGGAGAGCGGGCGGTTCATGCTTCCTTTCTACCGCGAGGGGTCGCGTTGGCGGGGCAGGGATCGAACCTGCGACCTCCGGATCCAAAGTCCGGCGTTCTGCCAGTTGAACTACCCGCCATGGCAAGATCGAGGGTACTGTGCCTCCCGCATGGGCTCACTCATCAAGAAGCGCCGCAAGCGGATGAGGAAGAAGAAGCACAAGAAGATGTTGAAGGCCACCCGCTGGCAGCGGCGGGCCGGCAAGTAGCCCACGCTCACTGGCGGTCGGGCCGGGCGGTCCGGGTCACCACCGCCCCCGCCACATCGGGGAAGGCGCCCCCCACGAACCAGCTGGCGCCGCTGCCGGCCAGCGCCGGCACCAGGCCGGTCGCCTCGCCCAGTCGGTCCCGCCATTCGGCCAGCCTCGGTTCCACGCGGAGTGCGGCCGGCTCCAGGTCGTTGGGCCCGTCCGAGGTCGGGCCACCGAGCTCGTCCCAAGCCCGGTAGGCGGCCGCCGTCGACACGGCGAAGGGCGGGGTCAGCACCGTGTAGGTGGCGTCCACGAACGGCAGCGGCTCGATGCGCTCGCCGGCGCCGCGCACCATGGCCCGGCCGCCGACCAGGCAGAACGGGACGTCGGCCCCGAGGGTGGCGGCCAGGTCGAGGTCGGTGGAGCCGGCCCAGCGCAGGACGGCGGCGGCGTCGGCCGAGCCCCCGCCCAGGCCGGCGCCCACCGGGATGCGCTTCTCCAGCACCACCCCGGCCCGCCGCCCCACCGCCCGCAGTGCCCTGGCCACCAGTTCGTCAGCAGGGAGGTCCGCGCCGATGACCTCGACCCCGTCGCCCTCGTCGTCGAAGGTCAGCAGGTCGGCCAGGTCGACGGTGGCCATCTCCGCCTCGAGTAGGTGGTACCCGTCGGAGCGAACGCCGGCGACCCGCAGCGACAGGGTCAGCTTGGCGAGGGCCCGGTGCTGCTGGCGCACGCGGTCAGCCTCCCCCATGCCTCGATGCTGAGCTCCTCGGCCCGTGCCTGGGGGCGGATCCCAGCCGCCTCGAAGACCGGCGGTGTGACCAGCCCGGCCAGTGCCCCCCGCAGCATCTTGCGGCGGTGGGCGAAGCCGGCCTCGATCAACTCGAACAGGAGCCGCTCGTCCACCTGCACCGCCGGCGCCGGCCGGCGGGCCACCGACACCAGCACCGACTCCACGCGGGGCCGGGGCACGAACACCGTGGACGGCACCCGGCCCACCACGGCCGCCTCGGCCCGGTAGGCCACCTTCACCGACACCGCGCCGTAGGCCGGCGTGGACGGGGCGGCGGCCAGGCGCTCGCCCACCTCCCGCTGCACCATCACCAGCATGCGGCCGATGGCGGGCACCTGCTCCAGCAGGTCCAGGACCAGCGGGGTGGCCACGTTGTAGGGGAGGTTGGCCACCAGGGCCCACGGGGGCCCGTCGGTCGCCGGTCCGAGCACCGCGTCCCAGTCCAGCCGGAAGGCGTCGCCCTCCACCACCCGCACCCCCGCTGGCTCGACGACCTGGCGCAGGACGGGGACCAGGTACCGGTCCAGCTCCACCGCCACCACCTCGGCGCCGGTCTCGGCCAGCGCGGTCGTGAGGGAGCCCACGCCGGCGCCGATCTCGACCACCCGGTCGTCCGGGCCCACGCCGGCCAGGCGGGCGATGCGGCGCACGGTGTTGGGGTCGACGACGAAGTTCTGACCGAGCGCCCGGCTGGGGCGGATCCCGTGGCGACCGAGGAGGTCGACCACCTCCCGCCGCGACAGGGTCATCTCACCGCAGCGTTACCACTGGATGATGACGTCGATCAGCCCCACGTGCTTGCCGGCCAGCAGCTCGAAGTCCACGAGGGCCAGGTCGATGATCCGGCCGTCGACGTAGGGCCCCCGGTCGGCGACCTTGCAGGTGGCGGTGCGGCCGTTGGCCAGGTTGGAGACCAGGACGGTGGTGCCCTTGGGCAGGGTGCGGTGGGCGCAGTTGCCCGGGGTGCCGGCCGCGTACCAGGAGGCTTTGCCCGCTTCGCCGTTCTGGGCGGACGTCTTGGGCGCCGCCGTGGTGGTCGTCGTCGGCTTGGGCGCCGCCGTGGTGGCCGGCGCCTTGGCCGGCGCCGCGGTGGTGGGTGCGGTGGTGGTGGCCCTCGTGGTGGGGGGATGGGTGTGGGGTGGCCCGGTGGTGGGCGCCGCGGTCGTGGTGGGCCGGAGAGGCGCCAGCGCCGCGTTCACCACGGCCGGGACCGTGACGGGCGGCAGTGTGGCACGAGGTGCGCTGCGGCTGGCCCGGTCGGGGGCGGACCGGTCGTCGGCTGCGGCGCTCAGGCGGGTTTCCCTCGCCTCGATCGACGACCCTCGGTTCACGAGCGAGACAAGGGCGGGTGAGAACGCCATTCCAAAGCTGAGCAACACCGGAACGGCGAGCCTCGCCCGAGCAGGTTGGCGGCTCAGGGGGTCCCTTTCATGGAAGCTGGGCGGGACCCTAGGTGCCGGGCGCAGCTACCGCAATTCGAAGACGGCCGCCGCCGTCGCCCACGTGGCGGCCTCCACCTCGGCCACGTCGAGGCCCTTGGCGGCCGCCACCGCCTCCCCCACGAGGGGCAGGTAGGCCGGTTCGTTGGTCTTGCCGCGATGGGGGACCGGGGTGAGGAAGGGGGCGTCGGTCTCGACCAGCAGGCGGTCGAGCGGGCAGCGGGCGGCCGCAGCCCGCACGCCGGCGGCCGCCTTGAAGGTGACGATCCCGCTGAAGGACAAGAACGCGCCCAGCTCCAGGGCCCGCTCGGCCTCCCCTGGTCCGCCCGTGAAGCAGTGGAACACGGTGCGGGGCGGCACGCCCTCGGCGGCCAGGATGGCGAAGGTGTCGTCCCACGCCTCCCGGGAGTGGATCACCAGGGCCAGGCCGTGCTGGTGCGCCAGGCCGATCTGGGCCGCGAAGGCCTCCCGCTGCACGGGCCGGGGCGAGTGGTCGTAGTGGTAGTCGAGCCCGCACTCCCCCACCGCCACCACCTTCTCCTCGCCCAGCAGGTGGACGATGGTCTCGACGCCGTTCTTGGCGTCGTGGGGGTGGAGCCCCACCGTGGCCCAGACGCCCTCGTTGCCCTGGGCCACGGCCACGGCGGCACCGGACTGCTCGGCGTCGGTACCCACGTTCACCATCCGGGTGACGCCCGCGGCCCGGGCCTTGGCGACTACCTCGGCCACGTCCCCGGCGCCGTCGAAGGGGACGTGGCAGTGGCTGTCCGTCCAGCTCACTTGCGGGGGAACAGTGGCGGGCCCTTCTCCACCGTGAGCCCGCCTGGGTAGCCGCCCCAGCGGACTGCGTCGGGCAGGTGCTGGTCGGCGGGCCCGCCCGGCAGCCCGATGCGGCACCAGATCTCGGCGGCGGCGCGCGGTACGGCCGGCGACGCCAGCAGCGCCACCAGCCGCAGGACCTCGAGGGCGTCGCCGAGGACGGCGTCGACGGCCTCACCGGGCTCGGCCTTCCACGGCTCGCTGGCCTCCAGG
>JBOGHQ010000183.1:0-3764 GCA_050744785.1 Acidimicrobiales bacterium
GTTCTGGAGTAAATGATCTCCGGATTCCGGAGCTCATTTACTCCAGAAAGGAGGGTGGGCCGAGGCGGGTGCGGGCGTCGCGGGCCAGGCGGGCGAAGAGGTCCGAGCCCAGCCGGCCGACGGGGAGGGCACCCAGCCGGCAGAGTCCCACCACCCGGGGCACGGCGATGGACGTGTAGCCGGGCAGGCCGCCGAGGCGCACGGCCCGGGCCACGGCCCGAGCGGCCAGCTGCACCGGCACGCCGGGCATGAGCCGCTCGCCCATGTCGTCGGTGGCGGGGTGGTCGTCGCGGGCGCGGGGCGCGAACCGGGTGGCCACGGGGCCGGGGTTCACGGTGGTCACCCGCACACCGCGGCCGGCCAGCTCCCGCCGGAGCCCGTCGCTGAAGCCCTGCACCGCGAACTTGGTAGCCGAGTACACGGTGAGGGGCGGGATGGCGACCCATGACGCCACTGATGCCACGTTGACGATGTGGCCCCGCCGGCGAGCCAGCATGCCGGGCAGGACCCGTTGGGTCAGGTCCACCAGCGCCAGCACGTTGAGCTCGAACAGCGCCCGCACCTGGTCGGCCGGCATGTCCTCCACCAGGCCGAACCAGCCCACGCCGGCGTTGTTGACGAGCACATCCGCCTCGCCGGCCCTCTCCACCACGGCGGCCCGGTCCGCCTCGACCGACAGGTCGGCCGTCACCGGCGTGATACCCGGGTGGCGGGCAGCCAGAGCCTCCAACGCCTCGGCGCTGCGGGCCACGGCCAACACGCGGGCGCCCTTCCTGGCCAGCAGGAGGGCCGACGCCTCCCCGATGCCGGACGAGGCGCCGGTGACGATCACCCGGCGGTCGCGCATTCGCATCCCCCCAGTAGACTCCAGCCGGCCCAGCGTGGGGCCTTCGGAGACGAGCTCACCCACTTCACCACCGGAGGCGGCCTTGGCCACACGCACTGTTGCCGACATCATGAGCAGCCCGGTGGTGACCGCCGAGGCCTCGGAGCCGCTGTGTGACGCCGCCGCCCGCATGGACGGCCACAAGGTCGGCTCCGTGGTCGCGGTGGAGGAGGGCCGCCCCGTCGGCATCCTCACCGAGCGCGATCTGGTGCGCCTGGCCGCGTCAGGGGTGGACGTGCGGGCCAGCAAGGTGGGCGATTGGATGACCTCCAAGCCCGACACCATCGGGCCCGACGTGGAGGTCGTGGACGCCTGGAACCAGCTGTCGGCGCGTGGCTACCGCCACATGCCGGTGGTGGCAAACGGCGAGCTGGTCGGGCTGGTCAGCCTCCGGGACCTGGTCCGCATCGCCGCCATCCAGACCATGGACCATCCCAGCCTGGAGGTCCGGCCCAAGGGACTGGAAGGCGTAGTGGTGGCCGAGACCGAGGTGGGCGACGTGCGGGGCCAGGAGGGCTTCTACCACTACCGCCAGTACAACGCCGTGGAGCTGGCCGAGAAGCGCTCGCTGGAGGACGTGTGGTACCTGCTGTTCCACGGCGAGCTGCCTGACGCGGCCCAGCGAGTGGCGTTCCTCGACGAGGTGCGGCCCCTCGGGCACATCCCCGAGGAGGTCAAGCCCCAGCTGCCCGCCATCGCGGCGGCCGGCGCCAAGCCCGGCCCCCTCGACGCCCTGCGCACCGCCGTCTCGGTGCTGTCCCAGGCCCTTGACATGCGGCCCAGCCTCGACCTGGACGATGCCGGTCGCCGGGCCGACGCCCTCCGCCTGTGCGCGGTGACGCCCACGCTGATCATGGCCCTGCACCGGCTGCGCAACGGGCTCGAGCCCCTCGAGCCCCAGCCTGAGCTCGGCTACTCGGCCAACTACCTGTACCTGCTCACTGGTGAGGTGCCGGGCCCCGAGCCCGCCCGAGCGGTGGAGCAGTACCAGATCTCCACCATCGACCACGGCTTCAACGCCTCCACCTTCACGGCCCGGGTGGTGACCTCCACCGGTGCCGACCTGGGCTCGGCCATGGTGGCCGCCCTCGGCTCCCTGTCCGGGCCGTTGCACGGCGGGGCGCCCAGCCGGGCCCTCGACATGCTCGACGCCATCGGCACGCCTGACCGCACCGAGGCCTGGATCCGCAACGCAGTGGAGCGCGGCGAGCGGATCATGGGGTTCGGCCACCGGGTCTACAAGACCGACGATCCCCGGTCCCTGCTCCTGCGGCGAATCGCAGAACGCTTGGGCGGGGAGAAGGCCGAGTTCGCCACCCAGGTGGAGCGCACCGTGGTGGACGTGCTGTCCGAGCTGAAGCCGGGCCGCCACCTCTACGCCAACGTGGAGTTCTACGCCGGCGTGGTGATGGACCGCTGCGGCCTGCCGCGGGAGCTGTTCACGCCCACCTTCGCGTCGAGCCGGGTCATCGGCTGGTGCGCCAACATGCTCGAGCAGGCGGCCGACAACCGCATCATCCGGCCCAGCGCCGACTACGTCGGCCCCCTGCCGCCCCAGCCCGTCCCCGACCCGGCGTGATCCGCGTCGTCGAGGCCGGCCGGGCCGACACCGAGCTGGTGGCCGCCTTCGCCCGCCTGGTGCCGCAGGTCTCCCGCTCCTCCCTGCCGCCCACTGAGGCCGAGCTGGGCGAGATGGTGGAGGCACCCGGCACCCACGTGCTGCTCGCCGTGGACGACGACCAGAAGGGTGGCGGCGAAGCCGTGGTTGGATCGCTCACATTGGTCCTCTTCCGTATCCCCACCGGCGTGCGGGCCTGGATCGAGGACGTGGTGACCGATGAGCGAGCCCGCCGGCGGGGCGTCGCCGAGGCCCTCACCCGCCGGGCCCTGGAGCTGGCCGGCGAGGCCGGCGCCCGCACCGTGGACCTCACGTCCCGACCTTCAAGGGAGGCGGCCAACCTCCTCTACGCCAAGCTCGGGTTCGAGCGCCGGGACACCAACGTCTACCGGAAGGTGCTGGAAACCGAGTAGGGCTGCCGCGATGGAAGCTTTGCGTTCGCAGTACCCGCCCGGCAGCACGCCAGAACCGTTGACCTTGCTCATTGCAGCACTGCGCCCACCCGGCTCACCACACGCCGTGGTGCGTCGAGCCCCTCGCTGATCCGCCGCACGACCGGATTCGTACGGTGCCGGTCTCCCGGCCGGACGGCGACGACGAACCACAGCTGCTCGAGCGTCATCGGCCCCAGCGCGAGCAACTCCACATCTGATGGGTCGCGACCCAGCGCCGCCAGGTACGCCGCCTGGGCGGCGGCCGACCTTCCGACACCCCCACCGCAGTGCACGAACACCAACCCGTCGGCCTCGTCGATGACTCGCACCAACCGTCGCACGGTCGACTCCGACGGCACGTGGCCATCGGGGACGGGCAGGGACAGTCGCTCTATCCCAAGCTCGCGCAACGGGATGTCGTCGTCTTCGTGGGGATCGTCACGGGCCCCGGTCCGCAGGTCGATCACCACGCGGACGCCGTGCGCGGCCAGCTCTCGGTACTCCGTCTCATCGGGCTGAGCCCCAGCCCACACCCGCGCGCTCACCCGTCGCAGGTTGTGCACCGAACCGAGCTCGTCGCTGCGGTCGTCGTACCCGAGCGATCGGGCCAGGAACGCCAATCCCGTCATGAACACCTGGAACCCGATCGCGGCAGCCAGGTACGCGATCAGACCATCACGGGCCCACCGAGTCCACCCTCGACGGCGCCAGCGCGCCGTGGACCGTCGACGGCGCCTCGTCCATCCACCGACCGCGGCGATGACCGCGGCCGGCGCCGTTCGCGCCGGACGGCGCTGGAGCCGCGAGGGGATGTCTCCGGCCACCG
>JBOGHQ010000184.1:0-2694 GCA_050744785.1 Acidimicrobiales bacterium
GGCCAGAGCGGCCGCCTTGGCGCCCACCAGCCTGGCGGCGGTGGCCCGCCTGTCGGCCAGCGCCACGACGCGGGGGGCGGCCCCGCCGGCCACCGGGGGTGCCGCCTCGTCCTGCTGCTTGCCCCTCGCCGTGTCGGTCGTCTCACTCATGGGTCGCTCCGGTCCGTGGTCGCTGCTCGTCGAGACAGGATCGCAACAAGGCGTTGCTGATACGACTTGTCCCGAACGCGGCGGGTGCGTTACTCCGAGCCCGGTTGCACCTCGGGTGGGACTGAGGGTTCCGGGGAACTCGGGGGTCAGCCGGCCCCGGCCGACCGCCGGGTCATGGTGAAGATCTGCTGCGCGTTGGCGGCGTCGAAGGCCAGGTCCGGGCCGGACCCGTCCGGCAGGGGCCGCCGGGTGATGAGCTCGAAGAACGAACCCGGCACGGTGCGGGTGACCGTGGCGCCGCCGCGCCGGAACGGCCGCGCCACGGTCGCGGCCCGGTGGGCGGTCTGCAGGATCCGTCCGGAGCCGGAGACCTCCACCTCGTCCTTCACCGGCCGGCCCGCGGCCCGCTCCGCTTCCGCCACGGCCACCACGTCGTCCACCCGGTCGGTGGCGTGGTTGAACGCGGTGCCCTCGGTGGCGATCCACGCCATCTCGTCCGACTCGGCCAGCAGGGCCTCGTAGTCGGCCTCGTCGGGTTCGCCATGGTGGCGGCCGAAGCATCCCACCAGCACGGCCAGCAGCTCCTCGGCCTGGGCCGGCTCCAGTTCCCGGCGGGCACCCAGCCGGGCCAGGTGAGCGCTGGCCACATCGTCGACGGGGTCGGCCGATGTGCGCAGCACCCGGGCGGCGGCGGCCTGGAAGGCGGGCGAGAAGCGGTCGGCGTGCAGCTCGCTGACGAAGTACTGGGGGACGTGGGCGGGCAGGTCCTGGTGGCACCACGACCGGCCCGTCATGCCCAGGGCGGCCAGGTCGTAGGTGAAGCGGTGGACGTAGCCGAGCGGCACCAGCACCCGGGCCAGCGCCTCCTGCCCGGGTGGCAGGGACCCGCAGTCCACGCCGGTGACGGTGCGCACCGCGCCGTGGTCGAGGAACAGCGTGCCGCCGCCGGCCAGGCGCTCCTCGGCGTAGGCGGCCGCGCTGGGCACCCGGTCCAGCAGGTCCTGGAGGAGCAGCACACCCAAGGCCTGGGCCAGCACGGCGCGGGGCACGTTGCCGCCCGTGTCGGCCGGGCCGGCGAGAAGGGAGGGGTGCAGGTGGAGGCCCCCCACCAGCGCACCGGCCCGCTGGGGCCCGAGGTGGGCGGCGACGAGCCGGAGCAGCAGCGGCTCCGTCACTGCTGCACCACCGCGGAGCGGTGTCGCACCAGCGATTTGCTGAATGGACCGTCCTCCCGGGCCGGTCACCGGCGCACCACGGCCTGCGGTGTCATGCCGCCACCGGCGGGGCCTGGTCGAACAGCTGTCCCCCGGAGGTGGCCACGAAGGCGTCGTAGCTCACGTCCTCCTGGCGCACGAAGCCACAGGGCGGCAGCCCCCCGCCGGCCACCAGCTCCACCACCGCGCAGGCGGAGGCGGCCGTGGTCCACGAGATGGCCCGCCACCGCCGGCCGTCCACGGCGAGGGGCGACCAGGACCGCACGACCTGCTCGCGGACGTGGAGGCCGGCCCGCTGCCCCTCGGCGGCCGCGTAGAGGTACACCACGTCGTCGTCCACGGGCGGCTTGGCCGACACCAGGATCCGGCCGGCCAGCTCGCGGTCCTGGCGCAGGTGCAGCTCGTCGAAGAGGAAGCGCATGAGCTGGCAGTGGCCCGGATAGCGCAGGGTCTTGTAGTCGAGCCGGTCGACCTGGCCCTCGAAGGTGGTGCACATGGTGCCGAGGCCGCCCGAGGTGGTGAACGCCTCCAGCTGGGTGCCGTCGATCCACACCGACTCCAGGTCGCTCATCGAGGGCACGGTGCGGGCCCTGCCGTCCCGGATGACCTCGCAGTCGTTGAGGTACTCGTTGACCACGCCCTCGGGCGACCAGTTGAAGGCGTAGCCCAGCAGGCCGCTCGGGTTGCGGGGCAGGGCGCCCACCTTGAGCTCCACGGCGTGGGCCCGGTCGAAGCCCCGCAGGAGGGCCGCACCCACCACCGCGATGAGCCCGGGCGCCAACCCGCAGCAGGGGACGAGGACGGCGCCGGCACCGCTCGACAGCTCCTCCACCCGGCGGGCGTTGCCGACGTCCTCGCACAGGTCGAAGTAGTGGACGCCGGCCGCGGCGGCGGCCTCGGCCACCGGCCGGTTGTGCCGGTAGGGCAGGCAGGACACCACCGCCTCGGCGCCGGCCAGGGCCCGGTCCAGGGCGGCCCGGTCGTGGACGTCCAGGTCGCGGACCGGGAAGGGCAGGGTGCCTCCCGGGCGCAGATCGGCGCCGGTGACGGCCATCCCGGAGCGGTGCAGGAGCCGGGCCAGCAGCTCCCCCACCTTGCCCAGCCCGATCACCAGGACCGACGAGAACAGGGGAGCCACCACACACAAGGGTACGGCAGCCCTCTGCCATCATTGAGCACTACGAGCGCACCGCGGGGCAGCCTCCCCACCACCGACGCACTGGCCGCCGCCGCCCGGGGCGCATTCGACCGCATGGGCGCGGGCTGGCCGGCCGGCGGGGACCAGGTGGCCCGCACACCGATCACCGGCGGCCTCCTCGGGCTCCTCCCC
>JBOGHQ010000185.1:0-1719 GCA_050744785.1 Acidimicrobiales bacterium
GGCAGTGGCCGGGACCGGTTCGCCGGGCCTGCCGCCCAGCAGGTGCTCGCCCGGGCGCACGGCGGCCAGCAGCCCGTCCAGGGCCAGCCCCTCCAGCGTCTCCTCCGCCTCCAACCCCGTCGCCATCTGATCGAGCGCGTCCCGGTGGTGGTCGAGGATCTCGCCCGCCTGCTGCTCGGCCCGCTCGATCATGGCGACCACCTCCTGGTCGAAGCCCTGCTGGAGATGGCCCGAGATGGGGTCGAGCGTGGCTGGCTCGCCGAGGAAGCCGTCGTCGACTCGGAGCAGGCGCAGCCGGCCCACGCCGGGCGCCATCCCGTACCGCCCGGCCATCTCCCGGGCCAGGTCGGTGGCCCGGGCCACGTCGTCCTGGGCGGTGGTGCTGGCCTCGCCGAAGACCAGCTCCTCGGCCGCCACCCCGGCCATGGCCACCGCCAGGTGGGCCTCCAGCTCGCTCTTGGTGAGCAGCACCCGCTCGGCGTCCTCGGCCACCGCGGTGTGGCCCAGGCCCCGGCCCCGGGCCACGATCGACACCCGGTGCACGTTGGCCCGCCGGCCCAGGGCGGCGGCTACCACGGCGTGGCCGGCCTCGTGGAAGGCCAGGCGCGTCCGCTCCTCGGCTGTCATGAGCCGGCCCCGGCGCTGGGGACCGTGCAGCACCCGCTGTACGGCCTCGGCCAGCTGGGCGGCGGCGATGCGGGCGCCCTTGCCCTGCCGGAGGGCGAGCAGGGCCGCCTCGTTGATGACGTTGGCCAGGTCGGCGCCGGTGAAGCCGGGGGTGCGCCGGGCCAGGTGACCGAAGTCGGCGTCGTCGGCCATGGGCTTGTTCCTGGCGTGCAGCTCCAGGATGGCCTGGCGGCCGTGCACGTCGGGGGGCTCCAGGGTGACGTGGCGGTCGAAGCGGCCGGGCCGGAGCAGGGCCGGGTCCAAGATGTCGGGCCGGTTGGTGGCGCCCATGACCACGATGCCGCCGCTCACCTCGAAGCCGTCCATCTCCACCAGGAGCTGGTTGACGGTCTGCTCCCGCTCGCCCCCCGAGCTGCCCTCCCCGGTCCGCCGCCGCCCCACGGCGTCGATCTCGTCGATGAACACGATGGCGGGGGCCACGTCGCGCACCTGGGCGAACAGGTCCCGGACCCGGGCCGCGCCCACGCCGACCAGCGACTCCACGAACTCGGCCCCCGAGATGGAGAAGAAGGCGACCTTCGACTCGCCGGCCACGGCCCGGGCCAGGAGCGTCTTGCCGCACCCCGGGGGCCCGAACAGCAGCACCCCCTTGGGGGCGGCCGCGCCGTAGGCCTTGAAGCGGCCCGGGTCGCGCAGGTAGTCGGTGACCTCGCGCAGCTCCTCCACCGCTTCCTGGGCGCCGGCCACGTCGGCGAAGGTGACCCCGGTGGCCAGCCGGCGCCGGCGCTGGCGCTTGCGGCCGACCTTGCCGAAGCCGGCGATGTCGGCGATGGAGCTGTCCCCGCCCCGGGACAAGAAGATGAGGCCGAACAGGTTGGCCAGCAGCAGCAGGGGCAGGATGAAGGTGAGCACCAGCTTGGCCACCGCCGTGCCGGTCTGCTTGTCCACCACCACCGTGGCGCCGGAGCGGGCCAGGCGTTCGATCAGGGCCTGGGTGGACACGTCGCTGCGCGGGTAGGAGGCGTGGAAGCGGGCCGGGGGGCCGCTGCAGGCCGGGGCCGCGGCGGGGGCCGGGACGGTGGTGGTGGCGGC
>JBOGHQ010000186.1:0-6183 GCA_050744785.1 Acidimicrobiales bacterium
GCCGTGGACGCCATGGCCCTGGAGCACGCCGTGGTCACCGCCGTGGCCCGGGACGACCTGTCCGACGGCGGGGCAGCCGCCTTCGCCGCCACGGTCGAGGCCGTCCGCCGGCGCCGGCCCGGCACCGCGGTGGAGGTCCTCATCCCCGACTGCAAGGGGGAGCCCGCCGCCCTGGACGCCATCTTCGCCGTCGGGCCCGACGTGCTGAACCACAACCTGGAGACGGTGGCCCGCCTCCAGCGGGCGGTGCGGCCGTCGGCCTCGTACGCCCGCAGCCTGGCCGTGCTGGCCCGGGCCGCCGACGCCGGCCTCACCACCAAGTCGGGGCTCATCCTGGGCATGGGGGAGTCGGAGGACGAGGTGGTGGGGGCCCTGGCCGACCTCCGGGCGGTGGGCGTCGCCATCGTCACGCTGGGCCAGTACCTACGGCCCACCGCCGCCCACCTGCCCGTGGCCCGGTGGTGGACGCCCGAGGAGTTCGACCGGCTGGCGGGGGTGGGCACGGCCATGGGCTTCGCCCACGTCCAGGCCTCGCCCCTCACCCGGTCGAGCTACCACGCCCGGGAGGCGGCCTGCGCCGCACGGGCTCCCATCATCGGCTGACACCTGTTCGTTCCCGTTTGCCGAGGGCGGCCCCGTCGGGGTCGTTTTCGGGACGGGAGCCGCCGGGAATGAGCACAGTGATGCGCAAGTGGGTTGGTGCCTCGGTGGCCGGCGCGGGCGCGGCCACGGCCTATGGGCTGGCCCGGGCCCGGTACGACCGCACCACCGCGCCCATGGGCGGGCTCGACCGGCTGCCGCCCACCGACAGCGAGGAGTTCGCCCACCTGCTCGACGCCGCCACCGGCAGCCCGGTGCGGCAGGGGAACCGGGTACGGGTCCTGCGCAACGGCGACGAGACCTTCCCGGCCATGCTCGAGGCCATCGCCGCGGCCAAGGAGAGCGTGGACTTCTCCTCGTACATCTACTGGCCGGGCGAGATCACCGACCGCTTCACCGACGCCTTCGTGGAGCGGGCCCGAGCCGGCGTGGAGGTCCGGGTCATCGTGGACGCCTACGGGTCGGCCCGCCTGGGCCGCGACCACGTCCGCCGGCTGGAGGAGGCCGGCGTCCGGTTCCGCTTCTTCCGGGCGCCGGCGTGGCACAACCTGCTGCGCACCAACAACCGGATGCACCGCCGCCTGCTCATCGTGGACGGTGAGGTGGGGTTCGCCGGCGGGGTGGGCGTTGCCGACGTCTGGACCGGCCACGCCCAGGACCCCGAGCACTGGCGGGAGACCCATGTGCGACTGGAGGGACCGGTCGTGCGCGACGTCCTGGGCGGGTTCCTCGAGAGCTGGACGGAGTCGGCCCGCGAGATTCCCGTCGGCGACCGCTCCCGGTCCCTGGCGCCGTTCGACGACGGCGTGCCGGTCCAGGCGACCCGCAGCTCGCCGGGCGGCGGCGAGGCCGAGGTGGCGTTGCTGTTCCTCCTGGCCATCGCCGGCGCCACCAAGCGGATCTGGATGACCACGGCCTACTTCACGGCCGGCCGGCGCTTCCTCGACGCCCTGGCAGCGGCGGCCCGGCGGGGCGTCGACGTCGAGATCCTCGCCAACGGCCGGGCCGTGGACAAGCAGGTGCTGCGCCGGACCGGCCAGCACTGCTACGGCGAGCTGCTGAAGGCCGGCGTGCGCATCCACGAGTACGACCGCACCATGCTCCACGCCAAGACACTGGTGGTGGACGACGCCTGGGCCGACATCGGGTCGTCCAACTTCGACAACCGCTCGTTCGCCCTCGACGCCGAGCTCAACCTCGCGTTCTACGACCGGGGGGTGGCGACCCAGCTGGCCGACCACTTCCTCGAGGACCTGGAGCAGTCGCACGAGATCGACTTCGATGCCTGGCGCTCCCGCCAAGTGTCCCGCTTTCGAACTCTCATCTGAAAGCGCCCCGGCAAGTCGTCCGGGCCGTCTCCTCGTGTACTCCCGCATCGAAACAACGTTCCCCCCGGCAGTACGCGCTGACTCTTCGGGCTCTCCCGCGTAGCTGATCCGCTCCGGCACCCGCTGCACCACGACCCCGTGCTCAGCCAGGATGACGGCGAACGGCTGGTTGAAGTCCCAGCCAACGACCCCGTCCTCGGTCACCCACACCCGCCGGAAGAAGGCCTGGTTCATCAGACGACGCCCGTGGTCGTCGCTCAGGCGGTAGCTGGTCTGGCACTGGTCTGCCAGCTCGACGGCTGTCTCAACGGTTTCAGCGATTTTCTCTAGGTCGGCCTCGGCCTGCTGAAGCCTCGCCTCCGCCACCCTCATCTCGTTGCTGATCCTGGTCTGCTCGCTCTTGAGCAAGTCAAGCGGCACGGCGCCGGCGTAGTGGGCCTGGAGCAGCTTGGTCCGTTCCTCGGTCAGCTGCCTCAGCCGGCTCTCCTGTCGCTGGCGGTCATCCCTGAGCAGCTCCTGCTGCGATGCCACCTCGTCGAGAATGGCTCTGGCCGTGACATCAAGGCCCTTGACCACCCGCTCGACGAAGGCGTAGTGCTCCTCGATCTGCTCCTCCACGAGCGTTAGCGGCCGGTACTTCAGCATGCAGGTGGTGCGCTTCTGCTGGCGACCGACACAGAAGTAGTACGGATAGACGCCGCCGGAGCCCTTCGAGTAGGTGACTACCAGCCGGCTGCCGCAGTGCCCGCACCAGATGGTGCCCTTCAGGTAGTGGTGATGCGTGCGCTGCTTCTCGCCGTAAGCCTTGGACGCCAGCACCTCCTGGACCCGCTGCCACGTCTCATCATCGACCAGGCGCTCATGCTTGCCCTGGTACTCCACGCCGTTGTAGGTGACGATGCCCTTGTAGTAGGGCGACCGCAGGATGCGATGGAGCGAGGCGATAGACAGCGGCTTGCTGGGGATGTTCGGACCGCCCCGGCTGCGCAGCCCGCGGTCGGTCACCTCCGCAAGCAGCGACCCGACGCTCCACTCGCCGGTGGCGTAGGCCTCGAATACCCAGGTGATGAGCGGTGCCCGCTCCGGGTCGACAACCACGTAGCGCTTGCCGCCCTCGCCGACATTCTTATAGCCGATCCGGGCCACGCCCGGCGTGCCGCCATCCTTGATCTTCTGAAGCGTCTTGCGCCTGATCTCGTCGCCGGAGTTCCGTGACTGGTACTCGTTCTGGGCCGCCAGCACAGCGTGCAGCATGCGGCCGGCGTTGCTGCGATCGATGGACTCGGAGCACGACACCAGTTCAGCGCCGGCCTGCTCCAGCAGGTAGTCGTTCACCAGGTCTTCCCGGGTGTTGCGAGCCCAGCGGTCCAGCTTGAAGACGATGACGTAGTCGACGTCACGCTTGGAGCGGACCCGTTCCAGCAGTTTTTGCATGGCCGGGCGCTTGTCGGTTCGGGTGCCGGTGTCCTTGTCGATGTACTCGGCGATCACGTTGGCGCCAAGGCTCTCGGCCTTGGCCTGCGCTGCTTGTCGCTGGGTGGGCAGCGAATAACCCTCGGGGTTGCCGTCGCGCCGTGCCTGATCTTTGGTACTGACCCGCAGATAGGCGACGGCGCGCTTCATGCCGCCGCTCCGAGTGCCGTCAGCGCGTCCGGCGACCAGGCCCGCCGCTGGTAGCCGGTGGCCCGGCCGGGCGGGCGGTAGCCGTGGTCACAGCGGGGCGTTGGTTCGACCAGCCGCAGTTGCTGGAGTCGTACGGCCATGGCGACGGTGCTGACGCCAAACGCTGCCGCCAGCTCGGATACGTCGTGCAGGCCCTGCCCGTAGCAACGCTTGACCAGGCGCTTCGGCATCAGCAGACAGGCGGCGAAGTAGTCGGCCACCAGCTCGGCCCGGCGGTTGCCGTCGTTCAGCCAGTTGGCCGGGTACAGGTAGGCGATGCCCTCGTGGTCGATGATGTGCTTGAACTCGTGCATCAGCGAGAAGCGCTGGCGCACCGCCGGCTCGGTGCTGTTCAGGAGGATGAGCCAGCGCGGCTTGAACCAGTTGGTCAGACCGGATACCGGCAGGTCACGCCTCAGTGCCACCTCCACGAACGGGAGCCCGCTCACGATGTCGCTGGGCGTGCCGGCGTCGTCGACGCCGGACCACTCCAGGAGCCGGTTCGCCTGCAGCTCGGTCACCCGGTAGGCCTCGGCCTGTGTCAGCGGTCGCCTGGGCGCCAGCTGCCGGAGGCGGTAGAGCACGCTCTCCTGGTTCGTGGTGGTGGACATGGGTGACCTCCTTTCAAGGTGTTCGTTAGATGTTCTTCTTGCGAGCCGTCTTCGGCTTCGACTTGGCCGCACCGCCGTACTCGGTTTCCAGCCGGGTCACGTAGTCGGCCAGGTCCTTTCGGGCGCTGGCCGGCAGGTGGGCGTACTTGCTGCGCAGGTACATCGGAAGGCTGGGCAGGGCCGACGCCTTGTCGGCGGTGTAGCCGGCCGCGGTCAGCAGCTCGCTGGCGTCGATGCCGAATACCTCGGCCAGCCGGGTCAGCGTCTCGGGCTGCGGCCGGGAGGCCTCGCCCCGCTCCAGCCGGGACAGGTTGGCCCGGTTGATGCCGCTGGCTTCTTCGAGCTGGCGGATCGAGAGTCCGGACCTGGCTCGCAGCCGGCGGACGAGATCGCTGAGTGGTCGGTTTGGCTCCGTCATGTACCCCGATTGTACGCCTGTGGTTGCGACCTCGCAACCGTAGAATTCACAACACCCGCTGCGCCGCCGCCCGCCCCAGCGCCGCGATGCCAGCCTGCCCGGTGGCCCGCTCCAGGGCTTCCCGGTGGAAGCGGTAGGCGCTGTAGCTGAGCTTGGTGGCGTACCGCTCCGGCAGCGGTCCGAGCGCCCGGCGGACGGCCACGCCGGCAGCCGTCCAGCGGGCCGCATCGAAGCGCACCAGCCGGCGCAGCCCCTTGGCCATCAGGCTGTTGTATCCCAGACCCTCGCCCAGCCCCAGGCTGACGCTCAAGTCGATGAGATCGACCTCGCCGCCGTCCGGCTGCGCTTCGGCCCAGGTGCCGAGCCGGCGGTACAACCAGGTCGCCGTCGGCCCGAGCACCGGCAGCCAGCAGACCTCTACATAGTGGCTGCGCGGCCCGTAGCCGAGCTGCTCGATCAGCGGATCGGGCAGCGCGCGAACTTCGATGCTCGGCGCTAGCTCCTCACGCTGTCGCTCTTCTTCTTGTCTTGGTGGTTCTCCTTCCATGAGATGTTCTCCTTATCTGTGGGGGGCCCGCTGTCAAGTACCCGGCCCACTTCTTCCTTTAGCCGCCTGCCTTTGGCCGCGAGAGCGCGATGGCTGGACCCGTCGTGCAACACCGGGCGGCTGGCGGGCAGGCGGGACGTCGTGGTCAGCTCATGGGCGGTCCCGATGGTTTGGTCGGTGCCGGCGGGTCGTGCACGGGGTCGCCCAGCCTTATCTGGGTGCTCGGGACCGGACACGGGGGTCGGGGTGGTCCCGGCGACGCGATGGTTGATGGGGTGAACCCCAAGCACAGATGGCGGCCGCTCGATCTTTCAGGGCGGTCCAGAGCGAGTCGTGGCCGCAGAAGAATCGCGGGAGCTGGCCGCAGGGTCATCGGCGTGTCGGGCTGACCGCGCACCGCTGCCGGCTCAGGCGGCCTGATCGGCGCCGCCCGCACGGGCGGCGGTGTTGGCCGTGGCGGTCCTGGCGGGCGCCGGCGGGGCGAAGGCGTCCTCGCCGAGGGCACGCAGGCTGTGGTGGACGCGACGGGCCAGCTTGCGGGCCACAGACAGCGTGGCCCGGTTGCCGCCCTGGCGGTCTCGGACCGCCACGTAGTAGTCGTGGTCGGGCGAGGTCGGCCGGTAGGCGCACTTGGCCGCCTCGAACAGCGCCCAACGCAGCACGCCCGGGCCCTGGCGGGAAAGGTGCCCGGGGGCCCGCTTGGCGTCCGAGGACCACACGGTGACGTCCAGGCCGGTGTGGCGCACGGCGTCGTCGGAGGAGCTGAAGCGCCGGCAGTCGCCCATCTCCGCCCAGATGGCCACCGAGGTCAGCATCCCGATCCCGAAGTGGGCCTGCAACGCCCGGCACCCGGCCTGGCGGCGGGAGAAGTCCTCCAGCTCGGCCTTGAGCGGCACGATCTCCAGGTTCAGCCGTTCGATGGCCCGCAGTTCCACCTCGATCGCCTGGCGCCCGGCCGAGGACAGCTCGGCGCCGGCCAGATGGGCCCGACCCTCGGCGCTGAGCAGGTCCCTGGGG
>JBOGHQ010000187.1:0-4559 GCA_050744785.1 Acidimicrobiales bacterium
CGGAGCCGACGGTGGCGCCGATGCCCACGTGGGCGTCGGGCATGAGGGCGACGTGGCCGGCCACGATGGGCAGGCGGGCCGTCTTCTCGGCCTGGCGCAGGGTCTCGGGCTCGATGTCGCTGGCCCACGAGACGAGCTTGTCGTTGACGGTGGTGGGCATGTCACCTCAGGCCAGGCGGACGATTCTGGTCCCGAAAAGGGTACCGATCCGGTATCGATTCCGGGACCAGAACGGGGTGGAGGAGGCCGACCGGTGGGGGGCGGTCAGAACAGCCCGAGCTGCTCTTCCCGGGCAGCCACGTCGGCCAGCGGCTCCCACCGCTCGCCACCGCGACGCCCCGGCACGCGGGCCTCCAGCCGCTCGATGGGGATGGCCCGGAAGCGACCGTCGCCGTCGCGCACGCCGATGCTGCCGTCCTTCTCCACGCCGGCCGCCACCGCCTCGGTCCAGCGGTCGCCGGCCGAGCGGCGGAACCGGACCCGCTGCCCGGGCCGGATGCCCAGTGCCAACAAGGCCGGCGTGGGCAGGAGCGGTTCCCGGCGGCGGCGGGCCATGGCGCTCAGTATGGCCAGCGCCGGCGGTGGTCATGGGGACGGCGCAAATCGGAAGTCCCACCCATTTCGTGGAGCCCCTTGAAACGGCCGATCAGGCGTATGAGACTCGGGCCGGTAAGGGGGGTTCCCGGGTCCCGGCCCGGTGTGCAGCCGGCCGGGGCTCGAGCGCTTCCAGGTACCGAGACCCCTGCCTGTCGAGGGAGGTCGACCCGGGCCCGGATAGGACGGTGCGCCATCTGCTCCGTGCCCTGGCTCTGGCGCCTGTTCCCGCCCAGGCGCCAGGGCCGGGGCATCACCGGTCGAGGAAAGGTGGTCGGCCAGAATGACGGATGTGCCCGCCACACCGACCGACAGCCCGCCGGTGGAGCTGCGGGTGATGTGGGCCGACTTCACCCGCGTGCCGGCCGACGTCCACGCCGTGGGCCACTACCAGGGCGTCATGCCGGCCAGTGCCGAGGCGGCCCTGGACCGCGCCATCTCCGGGCCCAACGCCCGCCGCCAGATCATCGCCGAGCACACCCGCCAGCAGTGGTTCATGGGTGACTTCGGCCACGTCAACTACTTCCCGTCCCGCCACGATGTGGTGCGCCAGGCCGCGGTGGCCGGCATGGGCCGGCCGGGCACCTTCTCCGAGGCCCGCTGCGAGCGGCTGACCGGGAACCTGCTGGTGGAGCTGTGCGCCGTCGGCACGGCCGGGACGCTGGCCATGGTGGGCATCGGGTCCGGCGCCGGCAACCTGTCCATCGACCGGACCGCCCGGGCCATGACGGCCGGCTTCGCCACCGCCCTGCGGTCCAGCCGGCTCCAGCAGCGCTGCACCCGCATCGAGGTGGTGGAGTGGGACCGCCTCCGAGCCGAGCGCTTCTTCACCGCCTTCCGGGCCCACGCCGCCGCTCACGCCGGCCTGCTGGCCGTGCCGGACGCCCTGGTCACCGGCGAGGGGGGAGGCATCGGTTTCTCGTCGGCGTCGGTGTACGGGCTGGAGGCCATGGTGCGGGCCGCTGCCGCCGCGGGCGGGCCGGCGCCGGTGGCCGGCGTGCTGGACCAGCTGGGCGACCCGGCGCTGCGGGACCTGGTGGTGCAGTCCCTGTCCCGGGCCGACCCCGTGCGGGTGGTGGAGACCACCGAGGTCAGCATCGTGCGCCGGGCCGTGGACGACGAGCCGCCGCCCATGCGCATCTCGGTGCTGGAGGAGAACGGCGGCGACCGGCTGCGGGTGGCTGCCATCACCGGGACGGCCACCGTGCCGGAGCGCCAGATCGAGGCCGATCCCCGGCTGATCGACGACATCATCGCCCGCATGAACCCGCCCCAGGAGGACGAGCTCCAGGACCTGGCCGAGCTGATGTCGCGCATGGTGCTGCCCAGCGACCTCCAGGCCCTGGTGAGCCCGGACTTCCCCATCGTCTTCGAGGTCGACCGCCGCACGGCCCAGATCCACTGGGAGCTGGTGGTCGACCTGGACCGCGGGGCCCTGTCGGCGGAGGGGGCGGTCGAACCCCTGGTCCTGCGCACCTCCATCGCCCGCCAGCTGCGCACCGCCTACAGCCACGTCCCGCCCGGCCACACCCAGCGGCCCGAGCAGCTGCGGGTGCTGGTGGTGGGCGACCCGGGCGGGCCCGGCCAGACCCTCGCCGGCGCCCGCACCGAGGCCCTGGCGGTCCACCGCCTGCTCGACAAGATGGGTATCGCCGTCACCACCCTGATCGGGGCGCCGGGCGAGGGCGAGCCGGGCTTCCGCCCCGCGGCCCGGCTCGACGTGCTGCGGGAGCTGCTGTCGGGCGACTACCAGGTCGTGCACTACTGCGGCCACGGCACCTTCGACCCCAAGGACCAGGCCCTGGCCGGGTGGTTGTTCGCCGACGGCCTGCTCACGTCCCGAGAGCTACGCCAGCTGGCCGCGCCGCCCCGGCTGGTGATGGCCAACGCCTGCTTCACCTCGCAGCTGGGGACCCTGCCCGACGACGACGCCGACGAGGCGGAGCCGGCCGGGCGGCCGCGGGCCCCCGAGGCGCTGCTCACCCCTAGCCTGGCCGACGAGTTCTTCCGGTGCGGGACCACCAACTACGTCGGCTCGGCCTGGGCGGTGGACGACGAGGACGCGGTGGTGCTGTCCACCACCTTCTACGAGCTGCTGCTGGGCGAGGGGGCCACGGTGGGCGAGGCCCTGCTGGCGGCCCGCAACGCAGTGTGGAAGCGCCACGCCGGCGCCGACCCGCCCACGCCGGTGGGTACCACCTGGGCCGCCTACCAGCACTACGGCGACCCCAACGACCGAGCGCTGACCACTCTGGAGTAAGTAGCCCCCGGGGCCCGGGGGCTATCTCCTCCAGAGTGGAGGGTCGGGTCCGCCGGTCGGGACATGCGGGCGGTTACCCTGCGCTCTCGATGCCGGCTGAGGCAGGAGGCGTTGGGATGGGGCTCGTCTTCGGGTGGCTGGCGGCGGCCGCGCTCCCGTCCCGCCGGCCGGGCCGGGTGGGCGCCGTGCTGGCCGGGCTGGGCGCGGTGGTGGCCGAGGTGGCCGCCTTCGGCGACGCGGTCGGGGCGGCCTGGTGCGTGGGGGCCATGGTGGCCGGCGCCGCCCTGCGGTTCGGGGCCGGCGCCGCGGTGCGGAGGGACGTGGCGGCGTGATCGCAGCCGAGGAGGCGGCGACCGGCATCCAGGAGTGGGGCGCCTTCGGTTTCGGGCTGGTGCTCGGGTGGTTCCTCTACTTCCTCAACCGCTACCGCAAGGAGGTCAGCCTGGCCGACCTCACCACCGTGATCGGAGCGGTGGGCGGTGGGGCCATCCTGGCGCTGTTCCCGGCCAAGACCGACCTCTTCGGGGCCTACGGCCTCGGGCTGGCGGCGGGGTTCTTCGGCTACTTCCTGGTCCTCGTGGCGCTGGTGGCCAAGTCGCCGAACTTCGGGGTGGACTACCTGATCGACGGTCGCCGCACCATGCCCGACGGCACCGTCGGCTACCCCTCCGGCCCCGACCGGCCCATGGCCGCTGGCGGCGGCGGGCTCCCGTCCGGCGTATGACGGCCACCGGACCGGAGGAGCTGCCCGCCCTCGGGGAGCTGGCCGAGCGGCGCCCCGAGCTGGGCGACCGGGTGGCGCGGCTGGTGGGCGGGCTGGCCCGCATCGAACCCGTCACCACCGGGCGGCTTCTCGACCGCGTGGAGGCCGGCATCGAGCAGCTGGGGTGGCTGGGAGCGGTGGACACGGGCACCATCCACGCGGGCGCCCCTGCGTCGGCCCTGTCGGACCTGGTGCGGTACGTGCTGGAGCGGGCCGTGGCGCCTGGCTTCGGGCCGAACCGCGTGGTCACCGGCGATGCCCTCGCCCTCATCGTCGAGGGCCTGGGCCCCACGTTCGAGACGGCGCCCATGGCCCTGCTCGACCTGTTCGAGCGGATCCCCGAGGCCGAGCGGGACTTCCGGGAGCAGGTGGCGTGGCTGGCCGCCCGCGGCGGCGGCGACGCCCTCCTGGCCGCGGTGGCCGGGGCACTGGACGACCGCACCGAGCTGGTGCTCGGCTTCCTCGAGGCGGCGGTCCGGGGTGCCGACCAGGGGCCATTCCGCGGCGCCGCGAAGTCGACGGCCGAGCGACCGCAGGAGCGCTGGGAGGGGCGGGCGGTCCAGCCTCCGCCGGGGGACCGGGAGGAAGGGGCGGCCCAGCCGCCGCCGGCCGAGAAGCCGGTGCGCCAGGAGCCGCAGCCGGCCCCGCCACCGGCGGAAGCGCCGGTGTACCGGGAGGAACGGCCGACCGGGGAGGCGCCCGTCGACCGGGAGCCAGCCCCACCGTCACCGGCCCCGGCCCCGGCGCGCCCGCCCCGCCAGGAGCAACAGCAGCAGGCCAGGCCGCCGCCCCCCGCCGACCGACCGGACCGGCCACCCCCGCCACCGGTCCGGGCCGAGCCGCCCGCCCGGGCCAGATCGCGGGGCGGCGGCGCCGTGCGCCGGTGGATGGACCGGGCCGCCGGCAGCTTCCGCGGTGGCCGCAGCACGCGCGGTATCCCGC
>JBOGHQ010000188.1:0-6359 GCA_050744785.1 Acidimicrobiales bacterium
GTCGACTTTCGCACTCCGTCGCCGAGCGTCTGACGGTGTGATGCCGGTTATGCGGCCGTTGCGAGGGCCTCGACCAACACGGTTGTCATTTCAGGGCTGAGCTGGTCGTCGATGGAGGTCGGCGTAATTCGGTCTCGCCATAGCGCTCTGCGAAGCTCGGCGAGGGCGTCGGCGAAGGATGGGGCGCGCTTCGCGGTGTACCAGGGCTGGGTGGTGAAGGTGGGAGTGGACCCGCTGGTGTTGAGGTAGCAGAGCCACACGGCGGCGTGGAGCCAGAAGCCCAGCGCGGCGGCTCGCTCGGGGCCCTCGCCTTTCCAGGATTGGGGTTCTTGGCCGTGGGCGAGTTGTTTGACGTCGCGGTAGGTGACCTCAATGGCCCAGCGGTCGGCGTAGAGCGACACGACCAGGGCGGGGCTCATGTCGAGATCGGTGGTGAAGAAGAAATCGTCGGGCTCGCGCCCGGCGGGGTCGCGCACGACAACGAGGCGGACCATGGCCTTGGGGCACACCCCGTACCACAGCACGGGGCGGGACCAGACAAGCTTGGTCTCGGTGCCGCCCCGCCAGTCGACGTCGAGTTTCTTCCAGCCACGGGCGCCCGCCGCGAGCTGCGGCGGGGTCGGGAGACGTTCTCCCCTGGTGCGAGGCCGGCCTCGCTTGCCGGTTCGTGGTGGGGCCGGCTCGAACAGCGCAGCGTCACGGCGCATGCGCGAAACCACGGTGGTGCGGGGCAGCGCGTCGCCGGCCAGACAGGCGTAGGCGCCATCGGCGCACAGGGTGAAGAGCCGATGCGGGAGCCGGTTGGCCAGCTCGATCATCAACTCGGCCGCCAAGGCGGGGAGCTTGGTCCCGTCCTTTCGGTGCAGTCGCATCCCGACGGGGACGGCGATGGGCATCCCGCCCCACGGCGGCACGATCCGCACGGCGAGCACGACAAGATTCAGGCCGCGGGCGAACACGACGCGGTTGTGCGTGGAGCGGACCGCGTCGCGATAGCTACCGGCCCCGTCCACCTTCTGACCGTGGCGGTGCATCAAGGTGTCATCGAGCACACACACGATCGGGCCATCGCGCTGAACGTGTTCGACGGCGAGCGCGACGATCTGCGCCCACAGGTTGTCGGGGTGCCAGGCGCCGCACCGCACGAAGCGGTGGTAGGCGTCATGGGCTCTTCGACCGGCGGGGTCCATGACGGCGACCATCCCGCAGATGGTGCGCCGACCGGTGGCGCACACCCAGGCGGAGAGCAGTTCGCAGAACAGGCTGAACGAGGGGGAAGTGAAGGCGGGAGCGCAGCGGCCCAGGACCGCCTTCCACGCGGAGCCTGCCCGGCTCATGGCCGGGTTCGCGGCCGGGCTGTCGCCCGGGCCCGCAGGGCGGCCACGCCGGCGTCGGCTGCCCGGTCGAGTTCTGCCTTGGCCTTTTGGTAGCGGGCCAGCGCGGCTTCCACCTCGCGCAGGTCAACACCGGTGAGGGTCAAGGTCTTGGTCCGCCCGCCCTCCGGGTAGGCCAGCGCAGGGGTCTCGTGCGGCTCCCCGGTAACGCAGCGGCAGTTCGCCTTGCCGCACTTGCGCCGCAGCGTGAACAGCGATCCCCGCACCATCTGGGTCTCTCGGGCCGGTCGGCGAGCTGGCATCGCAGGTTTCCTCTCTGTTGGTAGTTTACCAACAGATATGGAACCAGCAACTACGCTCGAGATGGGGGATGGGTAGGAAACGCCGGCGTCAGGCCGGGATGTCGACCGAGGCCATCAGGCGTTCAAAAGTGCGAAAGTCGACGAGTAAATAGGGCCCGGAATCCGGGCCCTATTTACTCGGGAGTGGACTGGTCCTTTCACAGCGAGACCTCGTCCACCGCCCGCCAGCAGTACCAGGCGGCCAGGGTCCGGAAAGGACGGTAGGCCTCGCCGATCCGGCCCAGCTCGGCCGGCGTGGGCGGCGCGGCCAGGCCGTGGATGCGGCCGTAGCCCACCCTGACGCCGAGGTCGCCGGTGGGCCACACATCGGGCCGGGCCAGCTGGAAGATGAGGAACATCTGCGCCGTCCACGGCCCGACGCCCCGGACCGCAACGAGACGCTGCACGATGGCCTCGTCGCTGAGCCGGCCCCAGCCCGACTGGGGGACCGTTCCGTCGAGCATCTTGGTGGCCAGGTCCCGGATGGCGGCCGTCTTCGCGGCCGACAGCCCAGCGGCACGGAGGTCCTCCTCCGGAGTGGCTGCGACCGCGTCCGGCGTGGGCCGGCCGCCGTAGAGGGCGGCGAAACGTCCGTGGATGGCGGCAGCGGCCGCGCCGGCCAGCTGCTGGTAGCAGATGGCCCGGGCCAGCGCCGCGAACGCGACCATGCCCCGCCGGGGTGCCAGAGTGCAGGGCCCGTGCCGGGCCACGACGGTGGCCAGCGCAGGGTCGGCGCCGGCGATGGCGGCGCACCCCTCAGCCCAGCGGTCCACCCTCAGGCCACCCGCCTCACGCCCTTGAGGAACGTGTAGCAGAACACCCCGTCCACGTGGTAGCCGTGCAGTAGGCCTCGCTCATCGGCCCACCATCCCTTCGGTTTGGCGTGCCGATGGAGGTCTCCCCTCGAAGGGCCGCTCGGGCCCCGCTCGCCCTGCGGGCTCGCTCACGGCTCCTCCGCGCCGGAACGGTGGGCGTCGGCCCAGGCCTGGTGAACTGCGCCGGGCAGCCGGCCCCGGTCGGGTACGCCCAGCCCGTTGGCCCGGGCCCAGGCCCGCACCTCGGCCGTCGAGGGGACCGGCTCGGCCGGTCCCGTGCGGTGGGCGGCATCATCGGTGCCCAGGAGGGCGATGGCGGCCGGCTCCTGGTCGGCCCAGGCGTGGGCGGCGGCCAGGTAGCGGTAGGTCCACTCCTCGGCCAGTTTGCGGTTCTCGGCGAAGACGATGGGGATGGTGGGCCAGCGGACCTGCAGCTCTGCCAGGCTGTCGGCCACCAGCGCCGGCCGCACCCGCTGCAGGGTGAAGATCTGCGAGTAGCGGTCCTCCACCACCACCGCAGCACGGGGGAGGGCCGATAACTCGCCCAGGGCGAAGCGCAGCCGGCCGCTGATGACGCTGGACACCAGGTCCCCTAGCGACTTCCGCTCCACCGCCCCTACCACCCGGCCGGCCACGGCGACGGCGTAGTCGCCGCAGGCCAGGCCCCGGCTGACGGTCCGGGCCGGCTGTCCGGCGAACCGGTAGGGGTAGCGCTCGTGGGCGTCGACCAGGATCTCCAGCTCGTCGATCCCGGCGGCCCGGGCCGTGGGCAGGCGAACGTCCGGGCGGGCCTGCCGGCGGGTCCGCGGAGACTGCCAGAACACCACCCGGCGGCCCCGGGCCACGGTGTACACGACCTGGGACCGCTGCTCCCGGCCCCGGTCGGCCACCACGTCGATGGCGGCGCCCCGGCGGGTGCAGGCCCGAAGGGGCACCCGCTCCACGATGTCGGGCTCGGTAGGCCAATCCGATGCCTCCACCGGGTGGCAGTACAGGGCGCTGGTGCGGGGCCAGGTGCCTTTGGTACGGAACACCAGCCCCTCGCCGACCGGCAGCCGGATCAGGTAGGGCAGGCTGCTGTCCGGATCCGGGTTGCGGGCGATCAGCAGCTCCACGGGCGCAGTCTGCCCCCGGTAGCCTCCCCCGGTGGCGACCCCCGAGGAGCGGGCTGGCGTCGGCTTCGAGATCCGGCCCGTGGCGGCGGCCGAGGTCGACCAGGCGGGGGAGGTCGTGCTGGCCGCCTACCGATCGCTGCCCGGCTCGGTGCTCGGTGACGGCTACGGCACCGACCTGCGCAACGTCCGGGCCCGCACGACCGGCGCCACCGTGTTGGTGGCCGTCGACGGCGACCGGGTGCTGGGCTGCGTGACCCTGGTGGACGACCCGGCCTCGCCGTGGTCGGAGAGCCTGACGGCGGGCGAGATCGGGATCCGCATGCTGGGCGTCGACCCCGCGGCGGCGGCCCGGGGCGTTGGTTCCGCCCTCGTGATCGACTGCCTGGCCCGGGGTCGGGCCAAGGGCGCGGCCCGGGCCGTCCTCCACACCACCAAGGACATTGACCGTCGCCCACCGCATCTACCACCGCCTCGGCTTCCAGCCGGCCCCGGCGCGCGACGTGGTCCTGCCGGAGTTCCACCTGATGGCCTACACCCTCGAGCTGGACTGACCGCCCCGACCGGCCTTCCGCGGCAAGAGCCCCGAGCGGGTGGGGATGGGACGATCGGTCAGCGGAACTCGGGCATCACCTTCTCGGCCAGGAGGCGCAGCGACTGGTCCGACGGGTAGTCGGGGCACCAGGGGATGAAGCCGGTGCAGCCCATATCGACGTAGGCGGCCACCTTCTCGGCCACCTGCTCGGGCGTGCCGACCAGGTTGCCCAGCTGCCACCGCCCGAAGCCCTGCCCACCGCTCGGCCGGCCCTCGGCCAGGTCGGCCTCGTCCTCTCGGATGAACACCTCGGGCGTCCAGGTCTTGCCGATCTCGTCGTAGTCCCGCCCCACCTCGGCGCAGTGCTGCTTCAGCACCGCGGCCTTGTGGGCCCACTCCTCGGGGTTCCCCCCGAAGTTGGCGTAGTCGGCGTACCGGGCCACCACCCGCAGGGTCAGGTGCTCGCCGCTGCCGCCGATCCAGATCGGCGGGTGGGGCTGCTGGAGGGGCTTGGGGTCGCACTGGCCGCCCCGGAGCCGGTAGTGGCGGCCCTCGAAGCTGGTGTCGGGCTCGGTCCACATCGAGCGCACGATCCGTACCGCCTCGGCCAGCATGCCGAGGCGCGGCCGGGGCTCGGGGAACTCGTAGCCGTAACCGGCGAACTCATGGGCGTACCAACCGGCCCTGATGCCCCACTCCAGCCGCCCGCCGCTGATCACGTCGACCGTGGCTGCCATCTTGGCCACCAAGGCCGGGTTGCGGTAGCCGTTGCAGCCCACCATGTGGCCCAGGCGGACGCGTGAGGTCAGCTGGCTGAGGGCGGTCAGCGTCGTCCAGGACTCGAAGACGGCCTCGTGGGAGGGGCGGGGGATGTTGTGGAAGTGGTCGTAGACCCAGAGCGAGTCGTAGCCGAGGTCCTCGATGAGCCTGGCCGTGGCCACGGTCGTGGCCCACTTCGCCTCCGCTCCCTCGATGGCCGACAACTCCATCTTCCAGCCCTGGGGAACGAAGGCGCCGAAGATGACCGTCATCCCGCCGGCTCCAGACGGTTGGCAACGGCAATGACGCCCACCGACAGCCAGGGCGAGATGGTGGTCACCTTCGGCACTTCCTCTGCCGGCCGGTGCCGGCCCACCCAGCCTCGCGCCGCCCGCCGCCGCCGTGGCGCGCCCCGTGGGCCAACGTGGTGCCAGGAGCTGTCCCGAGCGGCCTGAGGGTCGCGCCCATACTGGACCGGTGCCGACGGAGCTGCTGTACCTGCGCGACGCCTCCCTGCGGTCCTTCGACGCCACGGTCGTCGAGGCCGACGAGGGCGGCGCGATCCTGGACCGGACCGCCTTCTACGTCACCGGCGGGGGCCAGCCCCACGACACCGGATGGCTGCGCTGGGAGGGCGGCGAGGCGCGGGTGACCGACGTCGGCAAGCACGAGCTCGGCGCCCGCCACGCGCTGGAGGGGGCGGTGCCGGCACCCGGCACCGCCGTCCACGGCGAGCTGGACTGGGACCGCCGCCACGCCCTCATGCGCACGCACACCGCCCTGCACGTGCTGTGCGGCGTGATCTGGCACACCTGGGGCAAGCCGGTGACGGGCGGCGACATGCAGCCGCTGGCGGCCCGCATGGACTTCGAGTTCGACCCCCTGCCGGACGGGTTCGCGGCTGACGTCGAGGCCCGTGTCAACGAGGAGCTGGCCGCGGCCCGCCCCGTGGTGGTGAGCTTCCTGCCCCGCCGGGAGGCCTTGGCTGACGCCGACCTGATCCGCACCAAGGTCAACCTGATCCCCGACTCCGTGCCGGAGATCCGGGTCATCGACATCGTGGGGCTCGACAAGCAGGCCGACGGTGGCACCCACGTGGACCGCACCGACGAGGTGGGCCGGGTCCGCGTGGTGAAGACCGAGTCGAAGGGGAGGGGGAACAAGCGCGTCAGGATCGAGGTCCTCGAGGCCTGACCACTTCGTGGTGCCCGGGGTGGGCTAGGCCGAGGTGGCCAGCTCCTCGTCCGGCGGGCCGTTGAGCTCGGCCGCGGTGCGCAGGCTCGGGTGAAATCTGACCGGCTCGGCCGAGGGCACCTGCACCTCCGCCAGGGTGACCGGCCACCCCACCGTCGGACCGGCCGCCGGGACGATCAGCGGCTTGGTTCCTGCCTGGACCTTGCTTGCGGACATCATTGTCCTCCCCCCTTCACATCCTGCTTCCAAGGATCCTCCATCGCGGCCGT
>JBOGHQ010000189.1:0-10075 GCA_050744785.1 Acidimicrobiales bacterium
CTCTCGTTCGAGACGGCGGCCCGGCGCCTCTCGGCCGACACCATGAACTTCAGCGTGCCGGCCAGCTCGGTGTCCAAGGGCGAGTCGCTGCGGGACACGGTCGAGACCATCCAGGCCATGGGCATCGACGCCATGGTGGTGCGCCACTCCTCGGCGGGGGTGCCGGCCCAGATCGCGTCGTGGCTCGACGCCAGCGTGATCAACGCCGGCGACGGCTGGCACGAGCATCCCACCCAGGCCCTGCTCGACTGCTACACCATCCGGCAGCGGCGGGGGAGCCTCGAGGGGCTGCGGATCGCGGTGGTGGGCGACGTCAAGCACAGCCGGGTGGCCCGCTCCGACGTGGCCGCCTTCACCATGCTGGGCGCCGAGGTCACCCTGGTGGCCCCGCCCACCCTGCTGCCGCCCAGCCTGGCCGGCTGGCCGGTGGCGGTGACCCACGACCTCGATGGCCTGCTGCCCAAGGTGGACGTGGTGTACCTGCTGCGCATCCAGAAGGAGCGCACCACCGAGGCCCTGTTCCCGTCGCTGCGGGAGTACACGGCCGGCTACGGGCTGACCCGCCGGCGCGCCGCCCTGCTGCAGGACGACGCCCTGGTGATGCACCCGGGCCCCATGAACAGGGGCGTGGAGATCGCCGCCGAGGTGGCCGCCCTGCCGCGGTCGGTGATCACCAGCCAGGTGGCCAACGGGGTGGCCGTCCGCATGGCGGTGCTGTTCCTGCTCCTCGCATCGGGGGCCGAGCTTGCCGTCTGAACCGCTGCTGTTGATCCGGGGCGGCACGGTGGTGGACGCCACCGGCACCCGACGGGCCGACGTCCTGGTCCACGGCGGCACCATCATGGCCGTGGGGGAGGGCCTCGAACCGAGCGCGGCCCGGGTGCTCGACGCTGGTGGCGCGCTGGTGGCGCCGGGACTGGTGGACCTGCACACCCACCTGCGAGAGCCGGGCCGTGAGGAGGCCGAGACGGTGGAGACCGGCGCCCGGGCCGCCGCCCTGGGCGGCTACACCGCGGTGGTGGCCATGCCCAACACCGAGCCGGCCATCGACTCCGCCGGTGTGGTGCGCCAGGTGCTGGAGCTGGGCCGGGCCGCGCCCTGCGACGTGCGGGTGGCCGGCGCCATCACGGTGGGAAGGGCAGGGGAGCGGCTGTCGCCCATGGCCGAGATGGCGGCCCTCGGCGTGCGCCTCTTCACCGACGACGGCGCCGGCGTCCAGGACGGCCGCCTCATGCGCCGGGCCCTCGAGTACGCCTCCGCCCTGGGCGTCACCCTGGCCCAGCACTGCGAGGACGCGGCCCTCGCCGCCGGCGGGCACATGCACGAGGGGGAGTGGTCCAGCCGCCTCGGCCTGCCCGGCGTGCCGGCCGAGGCCGAGGAGCTCATGGTGCTGCGGGACGTGGCCCTGTGCCGGCTCACCGGCGGACGGGCCCACTTCCTGCACCTCTCCACGGCCGGCTCCCTGGCCATCGTGGCCGCGGCCCGGGCCCAGGGCCTCCCTGTCACAGCCGAGGTGGCCCCCCATCACTTCACCCTGACCCACGCCGACGTGGCGGGCTACGACCCGGTGTTCAAGGTTAACCCGCCGCTGCGCACCGAGGCCGACGTGGCCGCCGTCAAGCAGGCGCTGGCGGCGGGCACGGTGGACGCCATCGCCACCGACCACGCCCCCCACCCCCAGGAAGCCAAGGAGGCCCCCTTCGACCAGGCCCCGCCCGGCATGCTGGGGCTGGAGACCGCCCTGGCCCTGGCCCTCACCGAGCTCCACCTGCCCCCCGAGCGGGTGCTGGCCCTGCTGTCCTGGCAGCCGGCGGCCATCGCCGGCCTCACCGGGCTCCACGGCGGCCCGGTGGCCGAGGGGGCGCCGGCCAACCTGTGCGTGATCGACCCGTCGGTGACCTGGGTGGTGGAGCCGGAGAAGCTGGCCAGCCGGAGCCGGAACACGCCCTACGCCGGGCGCAAGCTGCGGGGCCGGGCCCGCCACACCGTCCTGGCGGGCGAGCCGGTCGTGGTGGACGGAGAGGCGCAACGATGACGAACGACGACGACTCTGGAGGAGATAGCCCCCGGGTCCCGGAGGCTATTTCCTCCAGTCCGCGGCCGGACGCCCTGCTGGTGCTGGCCGACGGCACCGTGTTCGAGGGCGAGGCCATCGGCGCCCTGCCGGCCGGCGGGGCCACCACCGGCGAGGCCGTGTTCAACACGGTGATGAGCGGCTACCAGGAGGTGATCACCGACCCGTCCTACGCGGGCCAGGTCATCGCCTTCACCTACCCGCACATCGGCAATTACGGGGTCACCCCGGCCGACGACGAGAGCCTGCGCCCGTTCTGCCGGGGCGTGATCGTGCGCGACCTGGCCCGGCGGCCCAGCAGCTGGAGGGCGGCCGACAACCTGGAGGCCTTCCTGCGGCGCCACGGCGTGGCCGGCATCACCGGCGTCGACACCCGCCGCCTCACCCGGCACCTGCGGGAGGCGGGGTCGATGCCGTGCGCCTTCGGCACCGCCGACGAGCGCAGCTTGAAGGAGGCGGCCGGCGCCGAGCCGGGGACCGAGGGGCTCGACATGGTGGCCGGTGTCACCACCACCGAGCCCTACCGCACCGGGAACGGGCCCCTCCACGTGGTGGCCTACGACTTCGGGATCAAGCGCACCATCCTCCGGCACCTGGACCAGATCGCCACCGTCGACGTGGTGCCGGCCGCCACCGCGCCGGCCGAGGTGCTGGCGCGGGAGCCAGACGGTGTGTTCCTCTCCAACGGCCCGGGCGACCCGGCCGCGGTCGGCTACGCCATCGACGCCATACGCGACCTGCTGGGGCGGGTGCCGGTCTTCGGCATCTGCCTGGGCCACCAGCTGCTGGGCGCCGCGCTGGGCGCCGAGACGTACAAGCTCAAGTTCGGCCACCACGGCGGCAACCACCCGGTACGGCGCCTGGCCACCGGCTCGGTGGAGATCACCAGCCAGAACCACAACTACGCCGTGGCCGAGGGCTCGCTGCCCAGCGCCGACGTCACCCACGTCAACCTCAACGACGGAGTGGTCGAGGGGCTGCGCTGCAGGGACGTGCCCGCCTTCTCGGTCCAGTACCACCCGGAGGCGGGGCCGGGGCCGCACGACGCCCGCTACCTGTTCGCCGAGTTCGAGGAGCTGATGCGCGGTGGGGCGTAGGACGGACCTTGAGTCGATCCTCCTCATCGGCTCCGGCCCCATCGTCATCGGCCAGGCCTCTGAGTTCGACTACTCCGGCACCCAGGCCTGCCGGGTCCTTCGCCAGGAGGGCTACCGGGTCATCCTGGCCAACTCCAACCCGGCCACCATCATGACCGACCCGGACTTCGCCGACCGGACCTACATCGAGCCGCTCAGCGTGGACGTGCTGGCGGCCATCGTGGAGCGGGAGCGGCCCGACGCGGTGCTGCCGACGCTGGGCGGCCAGACGGCCCTCAACCTGGCCATCGCCCTGCACGAGAAGGGGGTGCTGGCCGCCCATGGCGTTGAGATGATCGGCGCCAGTCCCACCGCCATCGCCACCGCCGAGGACCGGGAGAGGTTCAAGGAGGCCATGACCGGCATCGGCCTGGCCGTGCCGTCGTCGGGCTTCGCCTACACCCTGGACGAGGCCATGCAGGTGGGGGCCCGCATCGGCTACCCCCTCATCGTCCGCCCCTCGTACATCCTGGGCGGGGCCGGCACCGGCATCGCCCACCACGACGACGACCTGCGCCGCATGGCCGCCACCGGCCTGGCCGCCAGCCCCATCTCGGAGATCCTCATCGAGCGCTCCATCGCGGGTTGGAAGGAGTACGAGCTGGAGGTCATGCGCGACCGCGTCGACAACTGCGTGGTCGTGTGCTCCATCGAGAACGTGGACCCCATGGGGGTCCACACCGGTGACAGCATCACGGTGGCGCCGGCCCAGACGCTCTCCGACGTCGAGTACCAGCGCATGCGCGACGCCGCCTTCGCCTGCATCCGCCGCATCGGGGTGGAGACGGGCGGTTCCAACATCCAGTTCGCCGTCAATCCCGAGGACGGGGCCATGGTGGTGATCGAGATGAACCCGCGCGTCAGCCGCTCCAGCGCCCTGGCATCAAAGGCCACCGGCTTCCCGATCGCCAAGATCGCGGCCCGCCTGGCGGTGGGTTACACCCTCGACGAGATCGCCAACGACATCACCCGCAAGACGCCGGCCAGCTTCGAGCCCACCATCGACTACGTGGTCACCAAGATCCCCCGGTGGGCGTTCGAGAAGTTCCCCGGAACCCCCGACGTGCTGGGCACCCGGATGCAGTCGGTGGGCGAGGCCATGGCCATCGGCCGCACCTTCCCCGAGTCGCTGCAGAAGGGGCTGCGATCCCTCGAGCACGGCCGGCTGGGCCTGAACTGCGACCCCGGGGAGCGGATCCTCGACGGCATGGACGACGACGAGCTGGTGCGGCGAGCGGCCCTGGCCACGCCCGACCGCCCCTTCCAGCTGGAGGCGGCCCTGCGCCGGGGGATCAGCGTCGAGCGGCTGGCCGCCGCCACGCGGGTGGACCCGTGGTTCCTGGACCAGCTGTCGATGGTGGTGGAGGAGCGGCGCCGGCTGGAAGCCTCCTCGCCGGCCGCCATGGATCGCCGGGCATGGCGGCGGGCCAAGCGGCTCGGCTTCGGCGACGCCCAGCTGGCCTGGCTGTGGGGCAGCGACGAGGCCACCGTCCGGGCCGCCCGGCTGGCGGCCGGAGTGCGGGCCACGTTCAAGACGGTGGACACCTGCGGCGCCGAGTTCGAAGCGTCCACGCCCTACCACTACTCCACCTACGAGGACGAGGACGAGGTGGCGCCGTCGACCCGCCCCAAGGTGGTGATCCTCGGCTCGGGCCCCAACCGCATCGGCCAGGGCATCGAGTTCGACTACTGCTGCGTGCACGCCAGCTTCGCCCTGGGCGAGGCCGGCTTCGAAACGGTGATGGTCAACTGCAACCCGGAGACGGTCTCCACCGACTACGACACCAGCGACCGCCTCTACTTCGAGCCCCTCACCGCCGAGGACGTCTTCAACGTCATCGACGCCGAGCGGGCCAGCGGGGACCTGACCGGCGTGATCGTGGCCCTCGGGGGCCAGACGCCGCTCAAGCTGGCGTCCGTCCTCCCGCCGGGGCTGGTGCTGGGCACCAGCCCGGAGTCCATCGACCTGGCCGAGGACCGGGAGCGCTGGAACGCCCTGTGCGCCCGCCTGGAGATACCCCAGCCGGCCGGGGGCACGGCCGTCACGGTGGACGACGCCCTCGCCATCGTGGCCCGCGTCGGGTACCCGGCCCTGGTGCGACCCAGCTACGTCCTCGGGGGCCGCGCCATGGAGATCGTCTACGACGAGGAGAGCCTGCGACGGGCCATGGCCGCCATGGCCGGCTTCGGCTCCCTCGGCCGGGAGGGCGGGCTGTCGGCCGAACGGCCCGTGCTCATCGACCGCTTCCTCGAGGATGCCATCGAGGTGGACGTGGACGCCATCCGCGACGCCACCGGGGAGGTCGTCATCGGTGGCGTCATGGAGCACGTGGAGGAGGCCGGCGTTCACTCCGGCGACTCGGCGTGCGTGATCCCGCCGCCCACCCTGCCCCACGCCGTGGTGCAGGTGATCGAGGGCTACACCCGCGACATCGCCGAGGCCCTCGACGTGCGGGGCCCGCTCAACGTGCAGTACGCCGTGAAGCAGGGCCAGGTCTTCGTGATCGAGGCCAACCCCCGGGCCAGCCGCACGGTGCCGTTCGTGGCCAAGGCCACCGGGGTACCGCTGGCCAAGGTGGCGTCGAGGGTGATGACGGGCGCCACCCTGGCCGAGCTGCGCGACGAAGGTCTGCTGCGGCCGCGCTCCGACGGCGGCCACGTCAGCGTCAAGGAGGCGGTGCTGCCCTTCGGCCGGTTCCCCGACGTGGACACCGTGCTCGGCCCCGAGATGCGCTCCACCGGCGAGGTGATGGGCATCGACACCACGTTCGGCCTGGCCTTCGCCAAGAGCCAGATCGCGGCGGGGGACCGGCTCCCGGAGTCGGGGTCGGTGTTCTTCTCCCTCGCCGGCCGGGACAAGGAGGGCGGTCTGGCCGCCGCGGCCCGCTTCTACGAGCTGGGCTTCAGCCTGGCGGCCACGGCCGGCACGGCTGCGTTCCTGGAGGCGGGCGGGGTGCCGGTGGAGACGGTCGTGGGCAAGCTCAGCGACGGGGGCAGCGGTCCCACCGCGGTGGACCTCATCGCCAGCGGCAAGGTGCAGCTGGTGGTGAACACGCCGCGCGGTCGCGGCCCACGGGCCGACGGCGCCTACATCCGCACCGCCGCCAACGTTCACAACGTCCCCTGCCTCACCACCGTGGCCGCGGCCCGGGCCGCGGCGGCCGGCATCGCCGACTGGGGCCGCCATCCCCTCTCGGTCCGCTCCCTCCAGGAGTTCGTGGGCGAGGACCAGTTGCGTCTCCCCCTGTGAGCTTCACCTCGCAAGCAGAGCTTGCTCGGCGAGTAGGTCGTGCTCCGGGCACCGGCGGAGCCGGCGCCCTCCGCTCGTCTTCCTTGGCCACCAGCCGAAGGTGGCCGCCTGTGGCGGCGTGGGCGGCCGGCGGCGGACCTCGTCAGCGAGGGATGGCTCTGTGAGGGCATCCGTCGACTTGTCGACGCGAGTGGGGTCGGTGGCCCTTCCCAACCCCATCCTCACCGCCTCGGGGACCTCCGGGCACGGCGCCGAGCTGCAGTCCTACTTCCCGCTCTCGTCGCTGGGGGCGGTGGTGGTGAAGTCGCTGTCGGCCGAGCCCTGGACCGGGAACCCGGCGCCGCGGCTGCACGAGACGGCCTCGGGGATGCTCAACAGCGTGGGGTTGCAGGGCCCCGGCGTGGAGGCGTGGCTGGAGCACGACCTGCCGCCGCTGCTGGCGGCCGGCGCCCGCGTGGTGGCGTCCATCTGGGGGACATCAGTCGACAGCTACGCCAAGGCGGCGGACATGCTCGCCTCGGCGCCGCCCGAGGTGGTGGCACTCGAGGTCAACCTGTCCTGCCCCAACGTGGAGGCCCGGCGGTCCATCTTCGCCCACTCGGCGCCGGCCACGGCCGAGGCGGTGGCGGCCACCGCCGGTTGCGGCCGCCCTCGCTGGGCCAAGCTCAGCCCCAACGTCACCGACCTCACCGAGATCGCCGGCGCCGCCCTCGGTGCGGGGGCCGAGGCCCTCACGCTGGTGAACACGGTGATGGGCTTGGCCATCGATCCCGCCACCCGCCGACCCCTGCTGGGTGGGGGCGGGGGCGGGCTGTCCGGGCCTGCCATGCACCCCGTGGCGGTCCGAGCCGTGTTCGAGTGCAGGGCCGCCTTCCCCGGCGCGCCCATCGTGGGCGTGGGCGGCGTGAGCCGGGGCGAGGAGGCGGCCGAGCTGCTGGTGGCCGGGGCCGCCGCCGTCGAGGTGGGCACGGCCACCTTCGCCGACCCGCGCGCCCCGGCGCGGGTGCTGGCCGGTCTGGAACGATGGTGCCGGCGCAACAATGTCGCCTGCGTCGAGGAACTGATCGGAGCCGCCCATGACCCAGGTTGAAGCCATCCCGCGGCGGGACGCCGACGTCCGCAACCGCATGGCCATCGCCCTCGACGTGGACGACCTGGTGGAGGCGACGCGGATCGCCAGGGAGGTGCGGCCCTGGTTCGGCGTGGCCAAGGTGGGCCTCGAGCTCCACAGCGCCTGCGGCCCCGACGCGGTGGTCGAGATGATGGAGCTCGGCTACCGGGTCTTCCTCGACCTCAAGCTGCACGACATCCCCACCACGGTGCGGCGCGCCGCCCACGTGGTGGGCGCCCTCGGCGCGTCGTACCTCACGCTGCACGCCGCCGGTGGGCCGGCCATGCTGCGGGCCGGCGTGGAGGGCCTCGTCAACGGCGCCGGCAACGCCGGCCTGCCCACGCCGATCGCCCTCGCCGTCACCGTGCTGACCAGTGACGGCGACGCCCCGCCGCACGTCCTGGGCAAGCGCGTCCGGGACGCCGTGGAATCCGGCTGCCGCGGCATCGTCTGCGCCGCCAGCGACGTGCGGGAGGCCAAGCAACTGGCGCCGCGCCTCGTCACGGTGGTGCCCGGCATCCGCCCCGCCGGTGCCACTCGGGACGACCAGGTGCGGGCCTCCACCCCCCAGGGCGCCCTGGCCGCCGGTGCCGACCTGCTGGTCATCGGGCGGGCCGTCACGGCCGCCTCCGACAAGGCCAAGGCCGCCGCCGAGGTCGTCGGGCCGCTCTCCCTCGAACGACGGTCCAGGCCGGAGGACGGGGCGGGGTCGTCGCGCTAGGGTGCCCGGCGTGGCGCTTCCTCCCCAGCTCAGCCCGGAGGACAGAAGGGCGGCGCTGGCCAAGGCGGCCGCGGCCCGCCGCCAGCGGGCGGAACTGAAGGAGAAGCTAAAGATGGGGTCCATCACCCTGGGCGAGCTGCTCGATCTGGCCGACCGCGACGAGGTGGTGGGCAAGACCAAGGTCGTCGCCGTGCTGGAGTCGCTCCCCGGCCTCGGGAAGGTCAAGGCCAAGCGGGTGATGGAGACCGTCGGCATCAGTGCCAGCCGCAAGCTGCACGGCCTGGGTGCCCAGCAGCGGGCCCGCCTGCTCAAGGAACTCGGGAAGCCCTGATCCTCGTCGTCTCCGGGCCCGGGGGCGTGGGCAAGGGCACGCTGGTCTCGCGCCTGTGCCAGGAGGTGCCCGGGCTTTGGTTGAGCCGGTCCTGGACGACGCGCCGGCGCCGGCCCGGGGAGGACGCCGACGCCTACACCTTCGTGGACCGGGCCCGGTTCGAATCGCGCATCCGGGAAGGCGGCTTCCTGGAGTGGGCCGAGCTGCCCGCCAACAAGGAGCTGTACGGCACGCCCTGGCCCGACGCCCCGCCGGGCACCGACGTGGTCCTGGAGATCGACGTGCAGGGCGCGGCCCAGGTCATGCGCCGCCACCCCGAGGCGGTGGTGGCGCTGGTCGTGGCGCCCTCGTCGGACGAACAGGTGGCCCGGATGCGGGCCCGGGGTGACGACGAGGGCGACATCGCCAGCCGGCTCGAGCTGGGCCGGGCGGAGGAGGAGCAGGGGCGCCGTCTGGCTGCCCACGTCGTTGTCAACGACGACCTGGACCGGGCCACGGCCGAGCTGGTCGGTATACTCGAACGCCACCGCCATCCCCCGGGCTCCTAGTCCCGCGGCCGGAGCGCGGTTGGCTGCCCCGAAGGAGATCCATGGCCCAGCGCCGACGCCTCACCATGATGGACCCACCCGTCGAGAACCTGCTCGGCAAGGTCGACTCGAAGTTCACCCTTGTCACCCTGTCCGCCCGCCGGGGCCGGCAGATCAACTCCTACTTCAACCAGCTCGGTGAGGGGCTGGGTGCCATCGTGCCGCCGCAGGTCACGTCGGTGTCGCGCAAGCCGTTGTCCATCGCCCTCGAGGAGATCGCAGCCGACAAGATCCGCTACACCCGTCCCGACCCGGCCCAGGAGCCGGAGGAGCCGGCCCAGTAGCCGGCACGCCGGCCGGCCGAGGCGTCATGGGCCCGCCGCCGGACTCGGCCCTGGCCGGCCGCCGCGTCGTGCTCGGCGTGTGTGGCGGCATCGCCGCCTACAAGGCCGTCGAGGTGTGCCGTCGCCTCGTCGAGGCCGGCGCCCTGGTGTCGCCCGTACTGACGGCGGGCGCCACCCGGTTCGTGGGCGCCGTCACCTTCTCGGCCCTGGCCTCGGACCGGGCCCGCACGTCGCTGTTCGACGACGACGACCCCATCCCGCACACCAAGCTGGGCCGGTCCGCCGACGTGGTGGTGGTCGCCCCCGCCACCGCCCGCCTCCTCGGCGCCTACGCGGCAGGGATCTCCGACGACCTCCTCACCTCCACCCTGCTGGCCACCCGGGCCCCCGTGGTGGTGTGCCCGGCCATGCACACCGAGATGTGGGACCACCCCGCCGTCCAGGACAACATTGGAGTGCTGCGCCGGCGGGGCGTTCACGTGGTGGGGCCCGGCGTCGGCGCCTTGGCCGGCGGTGACGAGGGCACCGGGCGCATGGCGGAGCCGGCCGAGATCGCGGCCGCCGTCGAGGCGGTGCTGGCC
>JBOGHQ010000190.1:0-3594 GCA_050744785.1 Acidimicrobiales bacterium
GCCCAGCGGGCTCAGCGCGTCCAGCGGGCCGCCGGCCAGCGGGCGTCGCGCAGCGCCGGCGGCGCCACCGGCGTCATCGCCTCCGGGGAGTGGATCTGCCCGGTCCAGGGCCCGAGGGCGTTCTCCAACGACTTCGGCGACCCCCGTTCCGGCGGCCGCAGCCACCAGGGCAACGGCATCATGGCGCCGCGCGGCACACCCGTCGTGGCCAGCGTGGCCGGCACGGTGAAGGGCCACAACTCCAGCCTGGGCGGCATCTCGTACTACCTCAGCGGCGTCGATGGGAACACCTACTTCGGCACGCACCTGGACCGCCTCAGCGGGGCCAGCGGGCGGGTGGCGGCCGGCACCGTGGTGGGCTACGTGGGCAGCACCGGCAACGCCTCGGCCAGCGCGCCCCACCTGCACTTCGAGGTCCACCCCGGCGGGGGGCGGGCCGTGAACCCCTTCGCCACCTTGTCGAAGTACTGCTGACCGGTCGCTGCCGCCTCCGCCCTGTCCTTACTCGGTGGTCCGCAGCCGTGGAGGCCGCCTGCGGCGGTGCGAGCGGCTACGGACCGCGGCTCGGTCAGCGGGCGAACGTCTGAGGCGGCGGCACTAGCGTCGGCGGGTGCCGCTGCTGCCCTTCCTCACCGGCGACGCCCCGGTGCCGTCCTTCGACGCCTGGCGGGCGGCGGGGGGAGGGGAGGCGCTGGCCCGGGCCCGCCACCTCGGGCCGGCGCAGACGGCCAAGGAGGTCTCGCTGTCCCGCCTCCGGGGCAGGGGCGGCGGTGGCTTTCCCACCGGCACCAAATGGGCGTCGGTGCGGGACGCGCCGGGCTCCCGGCGCTACGCGGTGTGCAACGCGGCCGAGGGCGAGCCGGCCACCTTCAAGGACCGCGCCCTCATGCGGGCCAATCCGTGGCAGGGGGTCGAGGGGCTGGTCATCGCCGCCCTGGCCATCGGCGCCGAGGAGGCGTACATCGCCACCAAGGCGCGCTTCGAGCGGGAGCGGGCCGCCCTGGTGGCGGCGGTGGCCGACCTCGACCGGGCCGGCCTGCTGGACGGCCTGCCCGTGTCGGTGGTGGCCGGCCCGGACGAGTACCTGTTCGGCGAGGAGAAGGCGCTGCTCGAGGTCATCGAGGGCCACGACCCGCTGCCGCGGGTGCTCCCGCCGTTCCAGCACGGCCTGTTCGCCACCGGGCCGCAGCTGGGCTGGGAGTCGCACCCGCCCGCCAGCGCTCCCGGCGCCGGCCCCGAGCCGAACCCCACCCTGGTGAACAACTTCGAAACCCTCTGCAACGTCCCCCACATCCTGGTGCGGGGCGCCGAGTGGTTCCGCCGCATGGGGACGGAGAAGTCGCCCGGCACCATCGTGTGCACGGTGGTGGGCGACGTGAGCTCCCCCGGCGTGTTCGAGGTGGAGATGGGCACCCCGCTGGCGGAGCTGCTGGAGCTGGCCGGCGGGCCCCTGCCGGGCCGGCAGTTCAAGGCGGCGTTCTCCGGGGTGGCCAACCGGGTCATCCCGGCCAGCCGGTTCGGGACCCCGCTCAGCTACGAGGACATGCGCGCTGCCGGCACCGGCCTGGGTGCGGGCGGTTTCGCGGTCTACGACGACACGGCGTGCATGGTGGCGGTGGGGGCGGCCCTGTCCCGCTTCCTGGCGGTGGAGTCGTGCGGTCAGTGCCCGCCCTGCAAGCGGGGCTCGGGCGACATCACTGCCGCCCTGGAGCGACTGCGCGACGGCGCCGGTGGCGAGGACGACATCGATCTCGTGGGGGCCCGCCTCCGCACCGTCACCGACGCCAACCGGTGCTACCTGGGCACCGAGGAGCAGCTGCTGGTGTCCAGCCTCCTCGAGACCTTCCCCGAGGACTTCGCCGACCACCTGGGCGGCTTCTGCCGGCTGCCCGACCGGGCCTTCCTGGTGCCCAAGGTCGAGGACATCGTGGACGGCTCGGTGGTCTACGACACCCGTCACGCCCGCAAGCAGCCCGACTGGACCTACGCCGAGTAGCGGCCCAAGAACGGCGCGGAGCCGGCTGTAGCCTCGTTGGATGGAGGTAGGCATCCTGGGAGGCACGGGGCCGGCCGGCGGCGGGCTGGCGGCCCGCCTGGCGTCGGTGGGCATCGACGTGGTGATCGGCTCACGTTCCAAGGAGCGGGCCAACGAGGCGTGTGCCGCCATCGCCGCAAAGTGGCCGGACCGCGAGCTCTCGCTGTCGCCGGCGGACAACGCGGTGGCGGCCGAGGCCGAGCTCATCGTCATCGCCACGCCGTGGGAGGCGGCGGCGGCCACGGCGGCGTCGGTGGCCGCCCAGCTGGAGGGCAAGGTCGTGGTGTCCATGGCCAATGCCCTCACGCGCATGGGGCACGAGTTCGAGCCGCTGGTGCCGCCCCGGGGATCCGTGGCCGCCCACGTGCAGTCGGCGGTGCCGAGCTCCCTGGTGGCGGCCGCCTTCCACCACCTGCCGGCCAAGGCCCTGGCCCAGCTGGACCTCCCCATGGAGGGCGACGTCCTGATCTGCTCCGACCATCCCGCCGCCTACGACGCAACTGCCCGGCTGGTGGACGCCATCCCCGGCCTGCGCCCCCTGAACGCCGGCTCGCTGTCCAACGCGACCCCGATCGAGGCCATCACGGCGGTGCTGCTGCAGCTCAACGTCCGGTACCGCACCAGGGCGGCGCTGCGGATCACCGGCATCGACCCCAAGCGGTGAACCTGTACGACACCGCCCGCCGGGCGGTGGTCCCGTTCCGGCCGGGTGCGGTCGTGACCATGTACACCTGCGGCATCACGCCGTACGACGCGGCCCACATCGGCCACGCCGCCACCTACCTGGCCTACGACCTCCTGCAACGCCGGCTCCGCGACCAGGGCCATGACACCCGCTGCGTGCGCAACGTGACCGACGTCGACGATGACATCCTGCGCCGGGCGGCCCAGCTCGGCGTCCACTACCTCGACCTGGCCGCCGAGGAGATGGCCCGCTTCGACGCCAACATGGAGGCCCTCGGGCTGCTGCCCGTGTACAGCGAGCCCCGGGCCACCTCGGCCATCCCGGAGATCCTCGGTTTCGTGGACACGGTGCTGCGCTCCGGCCACGCCTACCGGTCCGGCGGGGCGGTGTACTTCTCGGTGGGCTCCTTCCCCCCCTTCGGGCAGGTGAGCCACCTGTCCCGGGAGGAGATGCTGGTCCTGGCGGCCGAGCGCGGAGGCCGGCCCGACGACCCCAACAAGCGCGACCCGCTGGACTTCGTGCTGTGGCAGCCGTCGGCGCCGGGCGAGCCGTCGTGGGACTCGCGGTGGGGCAGGGGGCGGCCCGGCTGGCACATCGAGTGTTCGGCCCTGGCCATGCGGGAGCTGGCCACCACCATCGACCTCCACGGGGGCGGCAGCGACCTGATCTTCCCCCACCACGAGTGCGAGGCGGCCCAGTCGGAGGCGGCCACCGGCGAGCCGTTCGTGCGCCACTGGCTGCACCAGGCCATGGTGCGGATGGACGGCGAGAAGATGTCGAAGTCGCTCGGCAACCTCGTGTTCGTGAGCGACCTCCGCAAGGAGTGGGACCCCCGGGCGATCCGCCTCGCGGTGGCGGCGAACCACTACCGGAT
>JBOGHQ010000191.1:0-5032 GCA_050744785.1 Acidimicrobiales bacterium
CCGGGCGACCGTGGTGGTCTTGCCGGTGCCGGGGCCGCCCGCCACCACCGACAGCCGGCGCAGCACCGCCGACGCCGCGGCCAGCCGCTGGAGGTCTGGGCCGTCGGAGGCGGTGCCGGGCCCGCCGGCACCGGTGAGGCCGGTCGCGGTGTTGCCGGGGGGGCCACCCGCGCCGGGGGGGCCAGTCGCGCCGGGGGCCGGGTCGAGGCGGTCGAGGCCGGCGGCCAGCACCTGGAGGTCGACGCCGGCCGCGGCCTGAGCCGCCCTCGATCGGAGGTGGGCGGCCACGGCCCGCTCCTGGCGCCAGTAGCGGTCGAGGTAGAGACGGCTGCCCTCCAGGCGCAGGGGCCGGTCGTCGGGCCCGCTTCCCCCGACCGCCACCAGGGAGTTGGCGGCCACGGCCTCGATCCAGGCGGCGGCGCTGGGCCAGGGCAGGGCCTGGAGGTCGACGGGCATGGCGGCATCGGCGGTGACCGAGTGGCGGGCGGTGGTCAGATCGGCGCACACGTGCCCGAGCCGGGGCGCCCGCACGGCCAGGGCCACGGCCAGGAGGACGTCGTCGTCCGCCCCGCCGGCCAGGGCGGCCAGCCGGGTGGCCACGTGGACGTCGGCTGCGGCCAGGACGCCGGCCTGGTTGAACACCCGCAGCAGGCCGATCGCCCCCTGGGCCAGGCGGGCGTCGTGGGGGTCGGCGTCGCCAGGCGGCGGGACGGGCTGAGCCTTGGGGCCCGTATCGATCGCCGTCATGCCGCCGCTCCCACCCCACCGCGGTCGAACAGGTCGCTCAGCTCGGCGATGAGCCGGGCCGGCGGTCGCCACCCGAACACCCCGCAGGGCTGCCCGCCGACGCGGGGCACGCCGGCCCCGCTCATGCCCCGCAGGAACAGGTACAGCACGCCGGCCAGGTTGCGCTCGGGCCCGTAGCCGGGCAGCCGCCACCGCAGGTACCGGTGCAGGGCCACCGAGTACAGCAGGGCCTGGAGGGGGTAATGGGCCTCCTCCATGGCCGCCACCAGCGCGGCGGGCCGGTAGTGCCAGGCGCTGAGGTCGGGGCCGGGCGGCCCCAGCCGGTTGGTCTTGTGGTCGACGATGGCGAAACGCGGCCCGCCTTCGCCGGCCGGCGGCGGCAGGCGTAGCACCAGGTCGATGCTGCCGGCCAGGTAGCCCCGCAGGTCCTGCTGGAGCCCGGGCTCGGCCAGGCGGTCGGGGTAGGCGGCCAGCGGGTCGCCGGCGGGCAGGTGGGCCCGCAGGAGGTCGGCCACCGCGCCCAGGGCCAGCTCGGCCCTGGGTCGGTCGCCACCCACGAGGGGGAGCTCGAAGGCCAGCTCCTCGAGCCGGTGGGCCCGGCCCACGTCCCGGAGGCGGACGTCGCCCACGGTGGGGCCCAGCGGGGTCTCGATGGCGGACCGCAGCCCGGCTACCACCACGGCCGGGTCGCCCACGTCGACCTCCCGCCAGGCCCGCTCCTCGGCCAGGACCCGGGCCAGCTCGCCGTCCAGGTCTGGGGCGGTGAAGTCGACCCGCTCCAGCACGGCGTGCACGAGCGTGCCCACCTCGGCGCCGGCCGGCATCGCAGCCAAGAGGGAGGGCACGGCCCCCAACCGGGTCTCGTCCTCGCCCTCCTGGCGTTCTGGTCCCGATATCGGTACCGAAACGGACCCGTTTTCGGGACCAGAACCGGTGGGGGACGCGTCCGGTGGCTCGTCGGCCACCACCGCCTGCTCCGGCTCGCTGGTCACCAGCGCCTCGTGGCCGCCGGCGGTGATGCCGGAATAGGAGGTGCGCCGCCAAGCGACGTCGAGGGGGCGGTCGAAGGGATGCACGCCCAGTACAGCCGGCGGGTGCACCGGGAGGGCCAGGGTGGCGCCGCCCGGGCCGCCGGCGCCGGCCCGCTCCACGCTCACCTCCCCGCCGGCCCGTTTGGCCACGGCCATGAAGCAGTCCACCACCTCGTCGTCGCTCGGGACCTCGCCCAGCTCGACCGCCACATTGCCCTCCGCGTCGCGACCGAACAGCAGCCGTCCCAGCGGCGAGTTGCGGCTGTCCCACGAGCCGGCCCACCACACCACGGCCTGGTGCTGAGCCCGGGTGAGGGCCACGTAGGCCAGCCGGAGGTCCTCTCCCCGCTGCTCCTCGATGTACTGGCGCCAGGCCGTCGAGAAGCCGGGGCCGCCGCCCATGCCCACGTGCACGGTGTGGCGATCGCCGGCGGTGGGGTCGTGGTAGAGGGCCGGCTTGTTGTCGGTCTTGTGGATGAAGCCCATGTCCCACAGGAAGGGGCAGTACACGACAGGGAACTCCAGCCCCTTGCTGCGGTGGATGGTGAGGATCTGTACCGCCTCGGCGTCGGACTCCAGGCGCCGGCTGCGCTCCTCGCTGGTGGTGTCCTCGCCGGCCTCGGCGATGCGCTGGCGCAGCCAGGCGGCCAGGGCGGTGACCCCGAGGCCCTCCGACACGGCCTCGGCATGGAGGAGCTGGCCGACGTGGCGCAGGTCGGTGAGCTGGCGTTCCCCGTCCTCCCGGGCCAGCAGGCGGCCGGGGACGCCGCCGGCGTGGGTGGCCGTTTCCAGCAGGGACGCGACCCCCCGCCGGCGCAGCACCGTGGCCCAGCCCTGGAGCCGGCCGTGCAGCTGCTCCAGCTCGTCCTCGCCGGCGCCGGCCAGCTGCTCCACCGTCCAACCCAGGAAACAGGTGAGGGCGGCGGCCTTGGCCCGGGCCGACGACGCCGGCCGCTCCAGGGCCTCCAGCAGCACCAGCCACTGGCGAGCGACCGGCGTGTCCAGGACGCTGCCGGCGCCGTTGATGACAGCCGGGATGCGGACCGCCTCCAGGGCGTCGCGCACCAGGGCGGCCTGCTTGTGGGTGCGGACCAGGACGGCGACGTGGCCTGGCTGCAACGGATCCCGCCCATCGCTCCCCGCCCCACCGTCACCGCTCTCCCCCGCGGGCCGGACCAGCTCGGCGCCGGCCGAGAGCAGGGCCACCAGGTCGGCGGCCACGTCCTCGGCCACCCGCCGCCGGCCCGGGTTCACCTGCACGTAGCCCTCCCTGGTGAGCGCCACACCGTCCTCCCGGTGCACCACCCGGACCCGCAGTGGCGCCGGCCGGGGCGCGCCGAGCAGCCGGGGCGACTGGTGGGCGCCGGCGGCCTGCACCTTGGCGTAGGCGATGTCCGGGTGACCCAGGTGGCTGCCGGCGTACAGAGCGTCGTAGGCCGTGACCAGTCCCTGATCGCTGCGCCAGTTGACCCCGAGGGTGGCGTGGGTGCCGGCGATGCGCGCCGCCTCGAGGTAGGCGTAGACGTCGGCGCCCCGGAAGGAGTAGATGGCCTGCTTGGGATCGCCGATCAGGACCAGGGTGGCCTCGCCGCCCTCGGCGAAGGCCCGCCGCATGACCTTCCACTGGATGGGGTCGGTGTCCTGGAACTCGTCGACCAGAGCCACCTGGTAGCGCTCCCGCAGGCGCCGGCAGGCGGCCTCGCCGCGCGTCGAGGTGTCCGACACGGCGTCGGCCAGGCGGGTGAGCAGGTCGTCGTAGGTGATGACCCGGGCCCGCCGCTTGCGCAGCTCCACCTCCTGTCGCACCTTGAGGGCGAAGCGGCGCCGCATGGCCCACGCCGTCTCGTAGGCGGCCGCCTCCGGCTCCACCACCGCCAGCGGGTGGTCGATGGCCGCGGCGGCGATGGCCAGCGCCTCCTTGCGGCCGAACGGCGGTGACCCGTCCTTGAAGAAGCGGAGCACGTACAGGTCGTCCACCACCTCCTCGACCAGGTCGCTCAGGTCCTCCACGAAGGTGAGGTCGGGCTCCACGTCGCCGGCCACGCCCAGGCCGGAGAGGATGCGCTGGCAGAAGCCGTGGGTGGTGTCGATGGTGGCCGCGTCGAAGTCGGCCAGGGCCGCGGCCAGCCGGCGCCGGCGCTCCTCCACCACATCCGGCGACCCATCGGCCAGGTGGCGCAGCACCTCGTCGTCGTCGTCGCCGTCGCCGCCGGTCCCGCCGGCGAGGATCCGGGCCAGCCCCAGCTCGGCGCTCACCAGCCGGGATCGCACCCGCTCCCGCAGCTCGCCGGTGGCCATCCGGGTGAAGGTGACCAGCATCAGCCGCTCCAGGGGCACGCCCTCGGCGACGTAGCGCGCCGCCAGGGCGGCGATGGTGAAGGTCTTGCCGGTGCCGGCGCTGGCCTCCAGCACGGTGACACCCCGGGGCAGCGGCCCGCACACCTCGAACGGCCGGGGCGGACCGGCCGGCGGGACAACAGCCGGGCCGGTCACTGGGGAAGGCTCCTCTCGGAGCGTGCACCGGTGCGTTGCTCGATGGACCGGCCTCCCGGGCCGCTCACGGCGACCGCACCTCCACGGCCAGAAGCGGGTCCCACAGGCGCCGGGCGTAGCGACCGAACCGGCTGGGCTCGCCCTCGGGCCAGCCCGGCCCGCCCTCGTCCTCCCGGGGCGCGGCATCGAACAGCCGCTCCAGGGCCACCCGGTCACCGAGGACCAGGCGGTGCTCGGGCTCGTCGTCCTCCTGGGTGAAGTCCCAGTCGGTGGTCCACTCCTTCCGGGCCGCGAAGAGGCCATCCCGCCCGAGGGCCATGGCGGTGGCGTAGGCGCCCGAGGTGCGGCAGTACAGAGGCAGCGGTTCGGACAGGCCCTGCCGGTGGAGGTCGAGCAGCACGGCCAGGCCGGCCAGGGCGGCGGCCCGGCGGGCCGGCGGATCCGGACCCAGGGCCGGGATGCGGGTGACCGAGACCTTCCCCTTCCCCTGCCCCCGCCCCACCGTGACGGCCGTGAAGGGCCGCTCCGGATAGGCGGCGGTGGCGGCCAGCAGCCGCACCCAGGCGGCCAGCCGGTGCTTGGCGGCCACCCGCGAGTAGAAGACGCTGCGCACCTCGTCGCCGGCCACGTCGGGCACGGTGCCGACCAGGGTCCGCCCGTCCCCCATCTCGGCCACCACCTCCACCGACGCCGGCGGGGACCCGCCGGCCAGGGGCGCGACGCCCACGATGCCCTCCACCCCGCCGGCGATCTCCTCCAGC
>JBOGHQ010000192.1:0-1973 GCA_050744785.1 Acidimicrobiales bacterium
GCCAGGGCGAGGGCCAGCACGGCCAGCCCCACCCCGAACGGGGCGGCCCGGTGCGGCGCCGCCGGGCGGGGCGCGGAGGGCGGGTCATGCAGTCGCGTCGGGACGGCCACCGCGGCCCATCCTGCACGGGCCGCCGGGCACCGGCAAGGCACCAGCCTGGCCGTACCGGCCCCCCTTCAGGTGCCGTCGACGGTCACCTGGCCGGGATTGGTGATGCTGATGAGGCCGCCCCAGGTGCACATGCAGGTGCAGACGTCGTTCACAGCCGGGGTGCCGCCGATGAGCACGGTGCCGGCGCCCGGGGCCCACGGTGCGGTGGTGACGGGGATGCAGGGCTGCGGCGTGAGCACGCCCGAAGCGGCCGAGGTGGCCGCCGCCACCTGGGGGTTGGAGGGCGTGGTGCACATCCCGAACGGGGCCACGTTGGCCATGGGCACGTTGTCGGGCACCACCGCCCCCGGTGCGCCGCCCACGTTGGTGCGCTTCACCGGCGGCACGGTGAGGGTCGACGGGGTGGTCCCCATGGTGCAGGCGATCGTCGCTCCGGACACGACCAGCTTGGGCACGATCGGTCCCTCCTCTCGGTGGTCAGCGGTGGACGAGGTGGGTGAGGCGCACGAGCTGGGCCACGTCGCGCCCCGATGGTGTCACCGTGGCCGGCACCACGAGGAACATGGCGCTGGCCGACGGGCCGCCGGCGACCTCCCCCACCGCCTGCCGGAGCCCGGGCGTGTCGCCCGGCATCACGAGCATCTGGGTGGAGAAGGCGCCGGCCCCGTCCGCGCTCACCGCCTTCTCGCCCAGCCCGGGCACCCACCGCAGGGTGACGGCGGCGCCGGCCGGGTAGCCGCTCCCGTTGAGCTGGGTGACGAAGCCGGGCGGCCCGATGCACGGCGAGCAGGTGAGGACCGGCACGCCCGGCACGGTGGGCGGGACGGTGGTGGTCGTGGTGGGGATGGTGCCGGTGATGGGCGGCGTCGACGAGGAGGTGGATGACGACGAGGTGGACGAGGAGGTCGTGGAGCCGGGCACCGAGCTGGACGGGGACGAGGTGGTGGTGTCGGGCGGCCGGCACGGGACGTTCCACGCCAGCCGTGCGCTGGCCCCCCGCTGATCGCTGGCCCGCACCGTGTAGGTGCCGGCCGGCGCCTCGGGCTGGGCCGGCACGGCCCAGCCGGTCACCAGCCAGGTGCCGACCTCGGTGACGGCGGCGGTGGTCCGGGTGATCACCGTCTCCAGCCGGTAGAACACGATGGTCACGGTGTTCTGGAACGTCGCACCCCCCTGCCACAGGCTGCCCGAGACGTGGACGGACCAGTTGAACCCCGGGCCGGCCGGACCGCACTGCTCCTCGCCGGTCGCCGCGAAGGACGGCTCGTCGTAGGCGCGCATCGGAGGCACGGAGAGGAACGACGCGTTGGCGGTGACGTTGAAGCAGGACACCCCGCAGACCGTCTGGGTGGCCACCACGGGGTAGGAGCCGCCCGCCCGCCGGGCCGGAGCGATCGGCAGCGAGAACATCCCCTGGCCGTTGGCGGCGACGCTCCCGGCCGACACCCCGGCGAAGGTGAGGCCGACGGTGACGTTCGGGGCGAACCCGGTGCCGGTGACCGTGATGGACCAGGTGCCGGACGTCCCGGCTGGGGCCGAGGTCGGGTTGAGGGTGATGGCAGCCGAGCTCTGGGCCGACGCGGCCGGGACCAGGAGGGCGCCGGCCGCCAGGACGGCGGTGACCAGGCCCCGCGCCCGGGTCATGACCCCGTCGTCTTCACGAACCCCGCGAGGTAGACGGCCGTCGTGCAGGCCGGGCTGGCGCACTCGACGTGCAGCGTGACCTTCGTTCCTGGGGACACGATGACAGGTGACACGAAGTGGTAGTCCAGGTCCCGGAAATTGGCCAGGTTGAGACGCAGCAGGACCCTGTCGCCTCGCTTCAGCTCCACGATACCGCTGTCCCCCGCCGGGTTCTGGAG
>JBOGHQ010000193.1:0-2201 GCA_050744785.1 Acidimicrobiales bacterium
GGGACCGACGGCGGCACTGCCGCCACGCCGGACGCCGATCACGCCGCCGGCGAGCAGGTCCCTCCCGCCGGCCGCAAGCCCACTGCGGCTGAGGCGGCGGCGCGGGTGGCCGACCTCCTCGCCGAGGGCGACGACAACGGTGCCGAGGCCGTCGACGAGGCGGGTGAGGCCGTCGAGGAGGACATCCAGGACCTCGCCGTCTCGGCCGAGCACCTGGCCAAGGTGGAGGCGGCCCGGGACGAGTACCTCGACTCCCTGCGCCGCCTCCAGGCCGACTTCGAGAACTACAAGAAGCGCATCGCCCGCCAGCAGGTGGAGGCCAAGGAGCGGGCCGCCGAGGAACTGGTCGTCAAGCTGCTGCCGGTCCTCGACACCTTCGACCTGGCCCTGGCGCACGCCGAGCAGGGGGTGGAGCCCATCTACCGCTCGCTCATGGACGTGCTCGGCCCGGCCGGCCTGGAGCGCATCGAGCCCATCGGGCAGCCGTTCGACCCCAACGAGCACGACGCCGTGCTCCACGAGGACGGCGACGCCGATCCCGAGGTCATCGAGGTCATGCGGGCCGGCTACCGCTGGAAGGGCCGGGTCCTGCGCCCGGCCATGGTGAAGGTCAAGGGCTGAGCGATGCCCGCCCAGCGGGAGTGGCTGGAGAAGGACTACTACAAGGTGCTCGGCGTGGCGCCCACCGCCACCGAGAAGGACATCACCCGCGCCTACCGCAAGCTGGCCAAGAAGTACCACCCCGACGCCAATCCGGGTGCCGAGGACCGCTTCAAGGAGGTATCGGCCGCCTACGACGTGCTGGGCGACGTCGCCAAGCGCAAGGAGTACGACGAGTTCCGCCGCCTCGGTCCCGCCGCCGGCCCCTTCGCCGGGCCCGGCAACGGCGGGTTCACCAGCACCTTCCGGGTCGACGACCTGGGAGACCTGCTGGGCGGCCTGTTCGGAAAGGGACGGGGGCCGCGCCGGCCCGGGCCCGCCCGGGGTGCCGACCTGGAGACCACCCTCAACCTCTCCTTCGCCGACGCGGTGGAGGGCGTCATCACGTCGGTCAACGTCACCAGCGACGCCGCCTGCACCACCTGCAGCGGGACCGGCTCGGCGCCGGGGACGTCGCCCGTCATCTGCTCGGCGTGCGGCGGCCGGGGCACCCGTGAGGAGAACCAGGGCCTGTTCTCGTTCAGCCAGCCCTGCCGGGAGTGCGGCGGCACGGGGATGCGGGTGGAGACGCCCTGCCCCACCTGCAGCGGCACCGGCCTCGAGCGCCGGCCCCGCCAGGTGAAGGTCCGGGTCCCGGCCGGCGTGGAGGACGGGGCTCGCATCGTCCTCAAGGGTCGGGGCGGGGCAGGCCACAATGGGGGGCCATCTGGAGACATCTACGTGACGGTGCGGGTGGGATCACACGAGCTGTTCGGCCGCAAGGGCAAGGACATCACCCTCACCGTCCCTGTCACCTTCGCCGAGGCCGCCCTGGGCGCCACCGTGAAGGTCCCCACCCTCGAGGGGCCCGTCTCGCTGCGCATCCCGGCCGGCACCCGGTCGGGCCGGACCTTCCGGGTCAAGGGGCGGGGCAGCAAGACGGCCAGGTCGCCCGGCGACCTGCTGGTCACGGTCGAGGTCGTGGTCCCCGAGAACCTCTCCGACGCCCAGCGCCAGGCCGTGGAGGCCCTCGCCGCCGCCTCCACCGAGTCGCCCCGCCGCCACCTGGGGGTCGAGTGATGGCCCCCGTCCCCGACGCCCGCCTGCGGGCCGTCTACGTCATCTCGGTGGCGGCCGAGCTGGCCGGCGTCCACCCCCAGACCCTGCGCATCTACGAGCGCAAGGGACTGGTGGACCCGGCCCGCACCGTGGGCGGGAGCCGCCGCTACAGCGAGCGCGACATCGAGCGGCTGCGCCGCATCCAGGACCTCACCGCGGCCGGGCTGAACCTGGAGGGCGTGCGCCGGGTGATGGAGCTGGAGGACGAGAACGAGCGGCTCCGCAACAAGCTGGCCCAGGCCCGCCTGGAGGCCAAGGAAGCCGTCGAGCTGGCCCACCGCCAGCATCGCCGCGACCTCGTCCCCCTCAGCCAGGTCCCCATCCCCTACCGGCGCCGCTAGTTTCGCCGTCGCAACCGGAGGTTGCTCGGCGAGTCTGATCGTGCCGCCCGCCGGGCGGCGCTCAGGCCGCCGACCGGCAGAGCCGGATCGGCGACCGTCCTG
>JBOGHQ010000194.1:0-10527 GCA_050744785.1 Acidimicrobiales bacterium
GGGCAGGGGCGCAGGGACATGTCCCGGGCCAGGTCGTTCAGCGGCGGGCTCGGTGCCGGCCCCCGCCCGCTCGTCGGTCCAGGCGCTCAGGGCAGCCGCCACGGCCTGGTCGGCCAGCCCCGGAGGCGCCGGGGGCACGGCCCCCCCCACCGCCTGGCGGACGGTGTCCAGCTCGGCCAGGCGGCCCACGCAGGCCGCGCAGTGACGGAGGTGCTGGCGGGTGGCGGGCTCGTCCTCGCCGTCCAGGGCGGCGCTGAGCTGCTCGTCGTCGGGGTGGGCGATGGCGTCGGTCATGGGTACGAGGTTGGACGGTCGGCGGGTGGGGCCGGGTTCCCGAGGAGGGGGGCCAGGGCGGCCCTACCCCGGGCGATGCGGGAGCGCACCGTGCCCGGCGGGATGGACAGGACCTCGGCGATCTCGGCGTAGTCCAGGCCGCACAGGTCCCGGAGGACGACGGCGGTCCGGAACTCGAGGGGGAGGCGGGCCAGGGCCGCCTCGACGTCGAGGCGCTCGGCCACCGCGCCAGCCGGCCCCGGCACCAGGTCGGCCCCGGCGGTCCGTTCCAGGTGGTCGTCGCCCACTGGCTCGGGGCGCCGGCCGCGCCGGCGCAGCTCGTCGAGGCAGGCGTTGGCGGTGACCCGGTACGCCCAGGTGCCGAAGGCGGAGCGACCGTCGAACCGGCCCGCAGCCAGTCCCCGGGCGATGGCGATGAGGGCGTCCTGGGCGGCGTCGGCGGCGTCGGCCTCCGATCCCAGCATGCGCCGGCACAGGGCGTGGAGGCGGTCGACATGGCGGCGCAGCAGCTGGTCGAGGGCCCGCTGGTCGCCGCCCCGGGCTGCCTCCACCAGCTCGCGGTCGTCCGGGCCCTGGTCGATGACCGTCGAGCGTAGCGAGCGCTGCCCGCCGTCTCCCCCAGCGGCGCCGTCAGCCCAGCCCCGCCTTCAGACGCATCGTCCTAGGAGCGGTCGACAGCCACCTCGGCGATCTCGGCCTTGTGGGCGGTGCCCGGGTCGGTGATCCACAGCAGCACGGCTCCGCCCCTCCGGCCGCCCAGGTCGAAGGCGGCGTCACCGGAGATCCCGGTGCGGCTGGCGACCGGCTGGCCCCAACCGGCCAGCTGGCGGGCGGGGCCGGCGGCGACGTAGATGTCGGCCGCCCAGCCCGAGGTGCCGGACCGGACCTGAAGGCGGTCCAGGTCGGCGGCCTCCTCGAGCTCCAGCACCAGGCCCACGCCCGGCTTCAGCCCGCCGAAGGCCCGGGTTTTGTAGCGGTCGGTGGCCCACATGGTGGTTGGGTCGCCGTCGGCGGCCAGGCGGGCCCGGGCCTCGTTCTCCTCGCCGTCTCGGCCGAGGGGGTCGAAGGAGCGCACCGCGGCGATCCCGACGGGGCTGGCGCTGCCACCACCGGATCCGTCGGAGCCCCCGGGGTTGTTGCCGCTGCCGGCGACGAGCAGCCCGGCCACCAGCAGGCCCACCGCGGCCACGCCGCCCATCACCGCCACCGGCGCCCGCCGCCGTTGTGGGGGCCGGGCCACGGTCTTCACCCCGGCCGGTGGGGTCCGGTCGCGTACCACCAGGGGCACGGCGTCGTCGTCCTCGACGTCGAGGCGCACGCCCCGGAGGGCGTCGCGCAGCGCCGCCGCCGACGGGTAGCGGCCGTCGGGGTCCTTGGCCAGAGCCTTTAGCACGATGGCCTCGAGCGGCGGGGGGACGTCCCGGCCCAGCTGGCGCATCGACGGCGGGTCCTCGCGGACGTGCAGCAGGGCGGTGGCCAGATCCGTCTCGGCATGGAACGGCGGCCGCCCGCACAGCATCTCGTAGAGGACCACACCGAGGGCGTAGACGTCGGAGCGGGCGTCGGGCCTGCGGCCCTGGACCTGCTCGGGCGAGAGGTAGCGGGCCGTGCCCACCACGGCGCCGGTCTGGGTGAGGTCGGCGGCGGTGGCGTTGGCGTCGGGGTGGAGCTTGGCGATGCCGAAGTCGGCCACCTTCACCCGCAGCAGAGGGGCCGTCTGGCCCTCGTGCTCGGTCAGCAGGATGTTGGCCGGCTTCACGTCGCGGTGGACCAGCCCCTCCCGGTGGGCGTGGTCCAATGCGTCGGCCACCTCGGCGGCGATGGGCACGGCCGCCGCGGGCGGGAGGGTGCAGGCCTCGGCCAGCGCGTCGCGCAGGGTGCGGCCCGGCACCAGCTCCATGACGATGAAGGCCAGGTCACCATCAGTGCCGGCGTCGAAGGTGGCCACGATGCCGGGGTGGGCCAGGCGGGCGGCGGCCACCGCCTCCCGCCGGAAGCGCTCGACGAAGGCGGCGTCGGCGGCCAGGTGGGGGAGGAGCACCTTGACGGCCACGGGCCGAGCCAGGACGTCGTCGTAGGCCTCCCAGACCTCGGCCATGCCGCCCCGGGCCACCAGGCGCACCGGCCGGTAGCGCCCGACCAGGACGCGGTCGACGAGCGGGGGTGAATCCGGCACGGTGCTGGGAGCGTACTGGTGGCCGCGGCCCGCGCCGCCTCGCCCCTACTGGGACACGGTGAAGGTGACGCCCATCACCCGCGGCCCGGCGTGGGTGCCGATGACCGGTCCCACGTCCCCCACCAGGATCTGCTCCCGGGGGCAGGTGCCCGACAGCAGTTCGAGCATCTCGTCGAGGTCCGGGGCCTGGCCGTGGAGCACGCAGAGGTTCTCCACCGGGGCCGACTGGCGCACCTTGTCGGCCAGGTAGCGCAGTGACCGGCCCCTCGTGCGCTGCTTCGACTCCGGCTCGACCTTTCCGCCCGCCACCTCGATGATGGGCTTGATCGACAGCATGGAGCCGAGGAAGGCCTGGGCGGCGCCGATCCGGCCCCCCTTGCGGAGGTTCTCCAAGGTGTCCAGGGCGGCGTAGGTGCGGGTGCGGGGCACGACCTCCTCGGCGCCCTTGACCACGCCGTCCAGGTCGTGGCCCTCGGCGGCCAGCCGGGCCGCGACCAAGGCCACGGTGCCCTCGGCCATGCTCACGGCGCGGGAGTCGACGACCCGTACCGGGATGGCGTCGCCCACCGCTTCGGCGCCGAGGCGGGCCGCCTCGTAGGTGGCGGACAGGGTCGAGGAGATGGTGACGCACACCACGCCGTCGGCGCCCGCGTCGGCGGCGGCACGGTAAGCCGCCTCGAACGCCCCGGGCGACGGCGCGGCGGTCTCGGGCAGCACCGGCGAGGTGGCCACGCGAGCCCAGAAGTCGGCGGCGCTCAGGTCCCGGCGGTCGACCAGCTCCTCGGAGCCGAACCGCACGGTGAGGGGCACCAGCTCGATGCCGTGCCTGGCCGCCAGGTCAGGCGGCAGGTCCGATGCGGTGTCGGAGACGATGCGGATCCCGGCCATCAGCCCCGAACCGTACTTGCCGAGACCGACACCTCGACGTCATACCAGTCCTTGAGCTGGTCCAGCCTCCTGAGCACCCAGGAGCGGGCCTGCTTCTGCACCGTCACGTGGACCAGCCCAGGCTCGACGCGGAACCCGGTGAGGGCGGCGTCCTTGTCCAGCACGATGTCCTCAGCGATCTTCCTGGCCCGCTCCGGGTCCCGCTTGTCGAGCAGGTCGAGGGCGGCGTTGTCGGCGGCGTCGTGGGCGATGTCGTCGAGCTGGGCCCGGGTGATGAGGGGCGACCCTCCCTCCACCACGAGCAGGCCGAGGATGGCGACGCCAAGGGTGATCTTCAACAGCCAGCCCATGATCACGGCAGGCCCCTCCGAGTGCGCAGGACCCCCGACAGCTCCCGGATCCGGAGGCGGCTGGCGACGGCCAGGTAGACGGTGACACCGGCGATGACGCCGGCCCCGGCCTTGACCACGGCCGGCGTGGGGAGCGCCGACAGGGCCGCGACCACCGCCGCCATCACCGCACTGGCGAAGGCGATGCGGGCCCACGTCTGCACTACACCTGCCATATCGACCGATCGGGCCCGGCGCTGAAGCTGTACGACGCCGGCCACCGCGGCCGCCGTGTACGCCACCGAGTACGACAGGGCCAGGCCGTGCACGCCGAGCGACGGGTAGAGCACCACGGCCAGCACCACGTTGACGCCGTTCTCCCAGAGGTAGAGGAAGAACAGGCTCCGGGTGTCCTGCATGGACTGGTAGGCGCGGGCCACGAACAGGAAGGTGCTGAAGCCCGGCAGGCCGAGGGCGAGCAGGGCCAGCACGCCGGCGGTGGTGGCGGCGGAGCCGGCCCGCAGAGCGCCGTGCTCGAGGGCGACGCTGACGATGGGGCGGGCCAGCAGGACGTACCCGACAGCGGCGGGGACCACCACGACGGCGATGGTGCGCAAGCCGACCGCCACCTGCCGTCCGAAGCCGGCCATGTCCCCGACCGCCCAGCGCTCGGCCAGGTCGGGCTGGAGGGCGGTCATCACCGAGACGGCGAAGATGCCGTGGGGGAGCAGGAAGAACACCTGGCCGGCCTGGTACGCGGCCACGTCACCGGCCCGGCCCCCGGCCAGCACCAGGACCACGAGCAGGGCCACCTGGTTGGCGGCGACGAAGCCGAAGGTCCATCCCGACAGGCGAAAGATGGTGCGCACGGCCGGGTGCCCCGGGTCCCAGACGAAGCGCAGGTGGGCGCCGGCGGCGCGCAGGGAGGGAAGGAGGGCGACGGCCATGGCGGCCACGCCGGCCGTCGTGCCGAGGCCGAGGAGGAGCAGGGCGCCGCGGTCCTGGCGGACGGCGTCGAGGGAGACGTCGTCGACCACGTGGGGGAGGGCCACCAGCATCGCGATGACCACGAGGTTGTTCAGCACCGGGGCGAACATGGGTGCGGCGAAGCGGCGGCGGGCGTTCAGGACGGCGGTGACCAGAAAGGTCACCCCGTAGAAGGCCACCTGGGGGGCGAACAGGCGCAGCAGGGCGGTGGCCACCGCTCGCTGGTCGTCCAGTGACGGGGTGTCGTTGCCCAGGGTGTAGAGGCGCACCAGCAGCGGGGCGACGAGGAGGAACAGCGCGGTGACCACGACCAGGACGGCGGCGGCGGCGGTGATCACGGCCGAGATGGCCCGCCAGGCGTGCTCCTCGTCCTCGGTGGTGAGCTGGTCCACGAAGAGCGGCACCAGCGTGGCGGAGAGGATGCCGCCCAGCACCAGCTCGTAGACGATGTTGGGGGTGACGTTGGCCAGGTTGTAGCTGTCGGTGAGGCGGGTGAAGCCCAGGGCGTAGGCCAGGGCCACCAGCCGCCCGAAGCCGGTGAGGCGGGAGAGCGCGGTGCCGGCCGCCATGACGGCGGTGCTGCGCCCCAGGGCGCTGCTGATCTGCGGTTGGTCGGCGGTGGCCCTCGACCTCACGCCGGGACCAGCCGGCGATTGCGTCGGCCACGCGCCAGGTGGCGCCCCCACCACAGAAGGAGGAAGGCGACGGCGCCGGCCGACAGCACCAGCCCGACACCCGAGGCGGCCGTGGACCGCACCGTGAACCGGCTGCTGCCGATCAGCAGCCCGCCGTCGGGGGACACCAGGTTGACCCGCAGCGGGAAGGACCCCGATGTGCGGGCCCGGACCGAGAAGCGCTCAGTGGTGCTGCCTCGGCTCAGGTCCAGGCTGCGGACCGCCCCCCTGGGGAAGTCGAGCTTGTCGCTGGCCACTTGGAGCTGGACGCGCACCGGGTAGCCGGCCGTGTTCCGGACCGTCACCGGGATCTCGCCCTTCCGGGCGGTGAGGGTGATGGACCGGTTGCTCGGGACCTGCACGCCCGCAGTCTGGCTGTCGATGCGCCGCTTGATGCCGTCGAGGTAGGCCTTGCGCTGGGCGGCCCGCAGGCCGGCCCCCTCGGCCAAGAGGAGCAGCTCCTCGATGCGGTCGTCCACCGTGTTGTCGGGGTTGAGCATGCTGGCGAACGACACCAGCCGGGCCCGGGCCTCCTGCACCTCCACCCGCCGCAGCGTGGCCCCGGCGGCTGGCGGTCCCAGCTGGCGGACCATGGTCCCGCCGGTGCCGGTCGTGGCTGCCGGCACGTCGGCGAACACGACGTCCAGGGTGGCCCCGCGCACCACCGGAGAGCTCGCCAGTCCGCCGAGGAGGCTGTCGAGGAAGGCCTGGTTGGGGCGCCAGCTGCGGGGCGGCAGGGCCACCACGGCGCGGGACCGGCTGGGGCTGTCCTGGTGGATGACGGCCAGGTCGGCGAGGAGGTGGTGGGCGGCCAGCACGGGGTCGTCGGACGGCGCGAAGTGGGCGGCCAGCCCCGGGTCGCCGGCCAGGGCGGCCGGCCGCCGCACGGCCCGCACACCGAGCTCGAAGGGTTGGGCCAGTGTCCTGGTCAGCTCCACCGGTGCCAGCCGCGGCTCGGGGAGGACGAAACGGTCGACCTGCTGCTGGCGGAGCCGGAGCACGGCTCGCTCATCGAGGCCCTCTTGGGCCACCCAGGTGCGGGGGTCGGGCCGCCGCCCGAGCGTCCGCTCGATGACCTGGCCGCCCCGGTCCAGCTGGATGGCGGCCTCGGCGGCCATGGTGTCGGTGGCGAAGGCGGCGACGGCCAGCGGCACGTAGCTGGCTGCGGCCAGCTGGCGATTGGCCGAGGCGCGGGCCATGGCGGCCACCGTCTCCTGGTCCTCCTCCCGGTTGCTGGCATCGAGCGCGACCAGGGTCTCGGGCGTGGGGAGGATGGTAAGGGGGACGCCCGGGTTGGCCTCCAAGGACCGGGCCAGCTCGCCCAGCGCGCTGGCAGTGGGCCTGTCGACCTCGCGCCGGCCGTCCGCCTGGAGCGCCGGCGCGCCGTGGACGGGCAGGACCAGGGCGACATTCAGGGGGAAGCCACCGGGCTGCGGCGGCCTGGTATGGACCAGGTGGGTCACCAGCTGGGCCAGCGCCGGCCCGCCTCCCGCCTCCCGCAGCTCCACCCGGACCGGGTACACGCCCTCGGTGGCGAGGCGCAGGCGGCTCGGGTCAAGGGGCTGGAGGGGGTCCTGGATGGGTAGGCGCACAACGAAGGCGCCCGCCGCGTCGACGGCCAGCTCCGCTAGCGGGGCCGGGGGGATGACGGTGAGGGGGTTGCCGCGGGGGCCGTCATCGAGGCTGCGGACGAACTCCGAGCGGCTCCTGACCCGCCGGTAGACGGCGACGGCCAGCTCGACGTCGGCGGCCGGCTCGGTGGACGTGACCTGGAGCCGCAGGGCCAGTTCCTCACCAGGCCCGACCCAAGGGGTCTGCGATGCCAGCCGCAGAACGCTGCCCGTCTGCTGGGCCGCCGCCGGCCCCAGGGGGACCGGCACCACGCCGGCCATGATCAGCAGCAGCCCGACGACGACGGCCGCACGCCAGCGCGTCATGACCGCAACGCCGCGCTGAGCACGGACAGTCCGGTGGACTCCCGACGGAAGCCGAGGTTCTCGTACAGGGCCAGGGCCCCCTCGTTGCCCATCTGGGTGTTGACCACGGCCTGGTCGACCCGCCACCGCCGCAGCCAGCGGAGGGCGTCCACCGCCAGTGCCCGACCCAGGCCCCGTCGCTGGAGGCCGGGGTCCACGGCCAGGCGCTGGAGGAAGCCCCGCCGACCGGCCCGGCCCGTGACGGCGTAGCCCACGGTGGCGCCGTCGAGCACCGCCACCCGGTAGCGGCTGGTGGGCGTGGCGGACAGGGCCTCGCTCAGGCTCTGCTCGTCGATGCGCCAGAAGGGCGGGAAAGCACGGCCGTCGACGGCGAGAACGGCGGGATGGTCGTCGGGCCCGGCCCGGCGCAGGGCCGAGGTGTCCACCCGGGGAATGTGGCGCAGGTCGTGTTCCAGGAGGTGTAGGCGCTCGTGGACCTCGAAGCCGGCCCCCAGGAAGCCGGCCTGCTCGGCGGGGGAGAGGGCGGAGGTGATCACCCGCTGGAAGCCACGGGCGGCCAGCTGGTCCAGGCAGCGACGCACGAACAGGACCGAGGGCAGGGGAGCATCGGGAAGAGGGCTCAGGTACGCGATCTGACGGTCACCACGCCAGGGCCCGGTGCGCACACGCTCCCGGCCCCACCGGATCACGTCCACGTTCATCGCGCCCACGGCGGGCCTGAGGTTACCGAGCCGCTCCAGCTTGGGCGTGTTCGTGCCGATGCGAGAGGGCGATGTTGGATCTCGACGAACTGCTCCGGTACACGGTGGCCCAGACCGGGTCAGACCTCCATGTGAAGGTGGGCTCCGTTCCCCATGTCCGTGTGGACGGACACCTCCTGCCCGCTCCCTTCGACCAGGTGACCCCGGCCGACGCCGAGCGCATGGCCTTCGCCGTGCTGCCCCGGGACCGGGCCGACGAGTTCGTCAACCACTCCGAGGCCGACTTCGCCCTCAGCGTGGCCGGACTGGGCCGCTTCCGGGTCAACGTCTTCCGCCAGCGGGGCTCGGTCGGTCTGGTGTTCCGCCGCGTCCTGCCCGGCATCCCGTCCTTCGAGACCCTGGGCCTGCCTTCGGTGGTGCGCCGCCTGGCCGAGGAACAGCGGGGCATGGTGCTGGTCACCGGCCCCACCGGGTCGGGCAAGACGACGACCATCGCCGCCATGATCGACCACATCAACGAGACCCGGGCCGTGAACGTGGTCACGGTGGAGGACCCCATCGAGGTCCTCCACGGCGACAGGAAGGCCCTGGTCAATCAGCGGGAGATCGGCACCGACACCCGGGACTACGCGACCGCCATGCGGCGGGTGCTGCGTCAGGACCCCGACGTGATCTTCATCGGCGAGATGCGCGACCCCGAGACGGTGTGGGCCGCCCTGGCCGCGGCGGAGACCGGCCACCTCGTGCTCTCCACCCTGCACACCACCAACGCGGTGGAGACGGTGAACCGCATCGTGGACTTCTTCCCGTCGTTCCAGCAGAAGCAGGTGCGGCTGTCGCTGGCCTCGTCGCTGCGGGGCGTGGTGAGCCAGCGCCTCCTGGAGCGGACCGACGGCAAGGGACGGGTGCCCTCGGTGGAGGTGCTGGTGATGAACGGCCGCATCTTCGACCGCATCGTGGACCCCCAGTCCGGCGGCAACGACACCATCGACGAGATCATCGCCGACGGCGAGTTCTACGGGATGCAGACCTTCGACCAGAGCCTGTTCAACCTGTTCAAGAACGGGCTGGTCGCCCAGCGCAGCGCCATGGCGGCGGCGTCGAACCCCCACGACTTCCGCATCTCGCTGCAGCAGGCCGGCCTCCTCCCGGCCCATACCGCCAACCCCTAAACGGAGGCGGGCCCCCGGGTGGGGGCCACTACCCTCGACCGGTGATCCCCGAGCGGTTCAAGCCGCTGCTCGACGAGACGGGATGGCTCACCGAGCGCTTCGAGCCCGCCGGCCACCGTCTCTATCTGGTGGGCGGCGTGGTGCGCGACGCGGTGTTGAACCGGCTGCGTCCCGATGCCGACCTCGACCTCACCACCAGCGCCCGGCCGGAGGAGATCAAGGCCCTGGTGGCGCCGGGGGCCGACGCCATCTGGGACCAGGGCCAGCGCTTCGGCACCATCGGCGTCCAGTTCGGCGGGCGTCGCTACGAGATCACCACGCACCGGGCCGAGGCCTACGTGCCGGAGTCGCGCCACCCGGAGGTGCAGTTCTCCCACGAGGTGGAGGCCGACCTGTCCCGCCGGGACTTCACCGTCAACGCCATGGCAATCCGTCTGCCCGACATGGCCATGGTGGATCCCTTCGATGGCGTCGGCGACCTGGCCGCGGCCCGGCTGCGCACGCCGCTCTCCCCTGAGGAGTCCTTCAGCGACGACCCGCTGCGCATGCTCCGGGCGGCCCGGTTCATCGCCGGCTACGGGCTGGCGCCGGCCGCCTCCGTTCCGGCCGCGGTGGAGAAGCTGGGCGACCGGCTGGAGATCGTGTCGGCCGAGCGCATCCGCGCCGAGCTGGACAAGCTCATCACCGTGGAGCACCCCACTGAGGGGCTGCGCTTCCTGGTGGCCACCGGGCTGGCCGACCACTTCCTGCCCGAGCTGGCCGGCATGGCCCTGGAGCAGGACCCGGTCCACCACCACAAGGACGTGCTGGAGCACACCTATGCGGTGGTGGAAAAGGTCGGTCCCGACCACCGCCTCGTGCGCCTGGCCGCCCTGTTCCACGACGTGGGCAAGCCCCGCACCCGGACCTTCGGCCCCGGGGGCGTGTCGTTCCACCACCACGAAGTGGTGGGCGCCCGCATGACGCGCGCCCGCATGCGAGCCCTGCGCTATCCGAGCGACGAGGTGGCCGCCGTGACCCGGCTGGTGGAGCTGCACCTGCGCTTCCACGGCTACCGGGAGGGCGACGGCGGGTGGACCGACAGCGCCGTGCGCCGCTACGTCCGCGACGCCGGCCCCCTCCTGGACGAGCTCAACGAGCTGACTCGGTGCGACTGCACCACCCGCAACGTCAACCGGGCCCACGCCCTGGCCCGCCGCATGGACGAGCTGGAGGAGCGCATCGCCCGTCTCCAGGAGGAGGAGGAGCTGGCTGCCCTCCGCCCCGACATCGACGGCACCCGGGTCATGGCCCACCTCGGTATCCCGCCCGGCCCGGTGGTGGGCCAGGCCCTGGCCCACCTGCTGGAGCTGCGCATCGAGGAGGGCCC